>VSPW01000069.1 GCA_009775535.1 Muribaculaceae bacterium | reverse complement strand
CGGCTTCACCTTCTGATACTTTCTGCACTACTACAGCTCCTTCTACGCCGGCGTTGGCTGCTATCTGGCGGAGGGGCTCTTCGATGGCGCGGCGTACGATGGCGATACCTGTGGTCTCATCGTCGTTCCCGCCTTTTACGCCTTCAAGGCGTGAGAGGCAACGGATGTAGGCGATGCCTCCACCTGGTACGATGCCTTCGGCGATGGCTGCGCGGGTTGCGCTGAGTGCGTCGTCGACACGGTCTTTCTTTTCTTTCATCTCAACTTCGGAGGGCGCGCCGATATGGAGTACGGCAACTCCGCCGGCAAGCTTGGCGAGACGTTCCTGGAGCTTTTCGCGGTCGTAGTCGCTCTTGGTCTGCTCAATCTGTGCCTTGATCTGGGCAACGCGCTGTGCGATGGCGTCTTTTTCGCCTGCACCGTTGACGATTGTGGTGTTTTCTTTGTTCACGTTCACCTTTTCGGCACGGCCGAGGTCGTTGATGGTGGCTGCATCAAGTTTCATGCCCTTTTCTTCCGAGATAACGACTCCTCCGGTGAGGATTGCGATGTCTTCAAGCATCTCTTTGCGGCGGTCGCCGAATCCGGGGGCTTTCACTGCACAGATTTTCAGTGAGCCGCGCAGGCGGTTGACCACAAGTGTGGCCAGGGCCTCGTTGTCGACGTCTTCTGCTATGATAAGGAGAGGACGGCCGCTCTGAGCAACGCCTTCAAGTACGGGAAGGAGGTCCTTGAGGTTTGAAATCTTCTTGTCGTAGATGAGAATGTAGGGGGATTCCATCTCGCATTCCATCTTTTCGGTGTTGGTGACGAAGTAGGGTGAGATGTATCCGCGGTCGAACTGCATGCCTTCCACCATGTCTACTGTTGTCTCTGTGCCTTTTGCCTCGTCGACTGTGATGACGCCTTCTTTCTTTACTTTCTTCATGGCTTCGGCAATAAGGCGTCCTATGGCCTCATCGTTGTTTGCCGACACGCGTGCTACGTCTTCGATTTTCTTGAAGTCGTCGCCTACTTCTTCGGCCATCGCCTTGATGCCTTCCACTACCAGCGCCACGCCTTTGTCGATACCGCGCTTGATGTCCATGGGGTTTGCGCCTGCCGCTACGTTCTTGAGGCCGACGGTGATGATGGACTGTGCCAGTACGGTGGCTGTGGTTGTGCCGTCGCCGGCATCGTCGCCTGTCTTGGATGCGACTTCCTTGACGAGCTGTGCGCCCATGTTCTGGAAGGGGTCTTCAAGCTCGATCTCGCGTGCCACGCTTACGCCGTCCTTTGTGATATGGGGCGCACCGAACTTTTTGTCGATAATCACATTGCGTCCTTTCGGGCCGAGTGTCACCTTGACGGCATCGGCGAGTGCGTCAACGCCTTTCTTGAGCTCTTCGCGAGCCTTGATGTCAAATTTTATTTCTTTTGCCATGATATTCCTAGTGTTTATAAAATTGTCAAAACTGTATATTGTTGGTTTAGCCTATCACTGCGAGGACGTCGTTCTGCCGCATGATGAGGTATTTTTCTCCGTCAAGCTCGATTTCTGTTCCTGCATATTTGCCGTAAAGGACTGTATCGCCTTCCTTGAGGACCATCTCTTCGTCCTTGGTGCCGTTTCCTACTGCGAGGACGTTGCCCTTAAGGGGTTTTTCCTTTGCGGAATCGGGGATGATGATCCCGGAAACTGTCACTTCTTCGGCAGCGTCGGGCTGAATAAGCACGCGGTCTGCCAGGGGTCTGATATTCATAGTCAATCTTGAAATTTTATGAAATTTGTAATTTTCTTTTATCTTTGACGGACGCCCATTTGCTGCGTCCCTGCCATGTCATATGCATAATCCGTGCCAAAGCCTGCAACGTGACAAAGGGCGTGACAAAATGTCCACATCCCTGTCAGTATCCGTCAGTAATATGTATGGATAAGCACGTTCCATATAAGCATGCCTTTTTTGTAAACAATCTATGCCATGCTCTGGTTCAAAGACACAAGAAAAAGAGGTACTCTCACGAGCCCCTCTCCTCCCATTCATCACATTATGCTTAATTTAAAGTGCTATTGCTTATGTATTTTTTGCATGACATAAAACTGTCATAATCATCATTCAATCCTTTTTGAGGCGCCGGCTTCAGAAGCGTTCCTCGACCACTTCCCAGTCGACAATGTCCCAAAGCTTGCTGAGGGCGTCGGCACGGCGGTTCTGGTAGTCGAGATAGTATGCATGTTCCCACACATCGAATGTAAGCAGCGGGGTAAGGCCGTCTGTTATAGGGTTGGCTGCATTTGGGCCTTGGGTTATGAACAGTCGTCCTTCGTTGTCGCGTGACAGCCATACCCATCCTGAACCGAACAGACTGACACCTGCATCTACAAATGCTTTCTTGAAGTCTTCAAACGATCCGAATGTTTCGCGTATGGCATCTGCCAACCGTCCTGAAGGCTCCCTGCGGCCATCGGGGGAGAATGTAAAGAAATAGAATATGTGGTTCCACGCCTGTGAGGCATTGTTGAACAAAGCCCCGTTGGCATGCTTTATCACCTCTTCCAGCTCCATGTCTTCAAATCCAGATCCCTGGATGAGGCGGTTGAGGTTGTCGATATATGCCTTTTCGTGCTTGTTGTAATGGAAATCCACTGTCCTTGCGGAGATTGCCGGTTCAAGTGCATCCATCTCATACGGGAGGTTGGGCTGTGTGTATGTCATCGCTGTAGTGTTTATTTTGTTAATAATCATTCGCCGCCAGCGGTAATATGTAATTCCTGGCGACCTAATGATAAAACACACTACGGGCCGTAATGTTTTCGGCCACCGGCCCACGCCCAATTAAAAATTCATAAAACGTCTACGGCGCTCAACATTTCCTCGGTGGCGCGACAATGCGGTCGCCCAGGAAATGTGCCAGTTCGGAACGCATGGCCGACAGGTCGATAAGGCGCTTGATCAACGGCGTAGGGTCAAATCCCGGCTCATCCTGGCGTGCGGCTATCTCACCGTGTATCTGTGTGATATTGTAATCGAGTATCGCCGATTTGAGGGCATATACTATCTGGGGCACTATCTCGGGGAGGCGGTCGCGTTCTGTGCCAAGGTTGGTGTATTTGGAATGTATCTTTGACAGTTCATGCCTGTTGGATGCCAGTTCTGTGGCAAGATGGCGTATATTGTCATCGGGTGAGTTCACCAGGTAGCGGACAAGGAACATAGATGCAAATTCCTCAATTTCCCTGGCATATGTGGCCTCTGTGGAGTCAAGCAGCATGAGTTCGCGCCGCTTTATGTCGGCCAGGTCAACGGCCTCGCGCCTTATCTGCTCCTCTCCTGCGGCAACCGATTCGGAGCGCCTGCGGGTTGCGGCTTCAAGGAAGTCGGCATATTCCTGAGGCCATGTCGCATGGCGTAGGGCCAGAGCCTCTTCCCATACCGCCCGGCATGCACCGTTGTCGAATCGGATCTCGTCGACAGAAAGTTCGGAGTCGATATAGTCTATCAGCTTCATGCTGGAGGGGTTGCCTTCCTCATCGTAGGCCTCGCAGAGGTCGACCATGCCATAACGTACCACCATCTTCACTACCTCACGCTCAAATCCGTGAAGCATCTTGGCCCGCCGTTCGCCGGATGCATGGCTAAGATGCGCCTGACCGGCCGGGGCTGCCGGGGGGACGGCCTGCAGGGTATTTCCGGCCGGCTGCTCCACATCGGCCTGCTCCCTGGCCTGCCGGGGGTTCGCCGCCCGTTCGGCACGCAGTTTGTCGCACTGCAACGTCAACACCTTTTCGTCTATACCGAACTTGCGGCTACATTCCCCGATATACACGTTGCGCGTTATCATGTCGGGGATGACCGATATGCTCCTGACCACATCGCTTATCACTTTCGAGCGTGCAATGGGGTCGCCGCCGCAATCGCGCATCAGTATGGACGTCTTGAAGGATATGAAGTCCTTTTCGTTTTCCTGCAGGTAGCTTTCCAGCTCGGCAGCCGTGTGGGACTGGGCATATGAGTCGGGGTCGTCGCCTTCGGGCAACAGCAGCACCTTTATGTTCATGCCCTCAGCCAGAAGCATGTCAATGCCCCTTAGCGATGCCTTTATACCGGCAGGGTCGCTGTCGTAGATGACAGTAATGTTGGTGGTGAACCTGCGTATAAGGCGTATCTGGCCCTCGGTGAGTGATGTGCCCGATGAAGCGATGACGTTCTCCACCCCACTCTGGTGCATGGATATGACATCCATATACCCTTCGACAAGGATACATTTGTCTTTCTTGGCTATCGCCGTACGCGCCTGGTACAGGCCGTACAGCTCGCGGCTCTTCGAGTATACGGCCGATTCCGGCGAATTGACATATTTCGATACATTCTTGTCCTTGCGCAGCGTGCGGCCTCCAAAGGCAAGCACTTTACCGGAGAGGCCAATCACGGGATATATGACACGCCCTTTGAAGCGGTCGTACATGCGCCCGTCATCGGTACGTATCTCCAGGCCGGTATTTATAAGTATCTTGTCAGAGAATCCGGCCTTGCGGGCAGCCGCAAGCAAGTTGTCGGAACGGTCTATGGCATAGCCCAGGTGGAAACGCTTTATCGCGGCATCGTTTATGCCGCGCTCCCTGAAATAGCTCAGTCCGATGTCACGGCCATCGTCGGTGTCCGTAAGATTCCGTTCAAAGTGCTCCATGGCAAATTCGTTGGCCGACAGCATCGATTCGCGCTCGGTGGCCGCCTCGCGCTCTTCGGCGGTCATCTCTGTCTCCTTTATCTCGATATGGTATTTCCTGGCCAGATATCTCAATGCCTCTACATAGCTCAGCTGCTCCAGCTCCATGAGGAAGCCTACCGGCGACCCTCCTTTACCGCAACTGAAGCAGTGACAGAATCCGCGGGCCTTGCTGACGGAGAACGAGGGGGTGCGCTCGTTGTGGAACGGACATAGGCCCACATAGTTGGCCCCACGTCTTTTCAGGCTCACAAAGTCGCTCACCACCTCTACTATGTCGGCGGCATCCAAAATCTTGCGTACTGTCTCCTGGTCTATTTTTTTCATTGCCATAATACAAAGTTAGTGAAAATTTTTGAGTAATTTTACATCGTCCGGTGAACACATCACCCCCGTATATATAAATCAATGTACTATACATAATTTCACGGTATACCATGAATACAGACCGCATAAAGAGATTGGGGCTGCTGCCAAGGATAATAGTGTCAATGGCCCTCGGCATCGGAGCAGGGTACATTTTCCCGGAATGGTGCGCAAGGATATTCATAACGTTCAACGCCCTGTTCAGCCAATTCCTGGGATTCATCATCCCGCTGCTCATCCTGGGGCTGGTAGCGCCTGCCATCATCGAGATAGGCAACCGCGCAGGTAAGATGCTGCTCTTCACTGTTGCGCTGGCGTATGCTGCGACTGTGCTTGCCGGCCTTGCCTCGTATGCCACAGGGGCAGCATTCTTCCCTTCGCTGATATCGCCAGGCAGCGATATGGCCGCATCCGGAGGCACTGAGCCGCCTGCCCCGTTCTTCACAATAGAAATGGCGCCGCTGATGACTGTCACCTCTGCGCTGATACTGGCTTTCACCCTCGGCCTGTGTGTGGCCAAATTTTCATCCCACGGGGCCATGCGCAATGTGCTGTCCGACCTCAGGCAGGTGATTGTGATGGTGATACGTTCGGTGATAGTGCCGCTGCTGCCATTGTATATATTCGGCATACTCCTCAACATGACAATATCCGGACAGGCAGGCCCGATACTGCTTACATTCATAAAGGTGATAGGCGTGATATTCGTGCTGCATGTGCTACTGCTGGCCGCCCAATACGCCATAGGGGCACTTATTGACGGAAAGAACCCTTTTAAATGCCTGGCAACAATGCTGCCGGCCTATTTTACGGCCCTGGGCACGGCTTCTTCGGCCGCCACAATCCCGGTGACGCTACGCCAGGCCAGGGCTATGGGTGTGGACAAGGATGTGGCCGACTTCACAATACCGCTGTGCGCCACGATACACATGAGCGGCAGCACACTGAAGATAGTGGCATGCGCACTTGCGCTGATGATAGTCCAGGGCCATGCCTACGACCTCGGCATGTTCGCGGGCTTCATATCCATGCTGGGCATAACGATAATAGCTGCTCCGGGTGTGCCAGGTGGCGCAATAATGGCATCACTGGGACTGCTGACGTCAATGCTGGGGTTCTCTGAGGCCGACAATGCGCTGATGATAGCGCTGTATATTGCGATGGACAGTTTCGGGACGGCTTGCAATGTCACCGGTGACGGCGCACTTGCGCTAATCGTCGACCGTTTCTTCGGGGACAAGACGCGCACCAAGCTCCCATAGGGCATACAACGGGATAAAGACCGCAAAAAGGGTGAACGGGTCGCCGGTAGGGGTGATAAGCGCCGCCGCTACCAGCAGCCCTACAATGGCATGACGCCTATACTTGGCAAAGAAGCCGCGGCGCAAGATACCCATCTTGCCTAGCATCCATGCAATCAGCGGCATCTCAAACACCACGCCCATGACCAGCACCATCATAAAGAAGTTGTCCATGTATGAGTCAAGGGTTATAGTGTTGGGAATGGCATCGCTTATATGGTAATCGGCAAGGAAACGCAACGTCAGCGGAAACACCATGAAATATCCTGTAGCCATCCCGGCATAGAACATCAGGCAACCGAAAAAGAATGCACGCCGTATGCCCCTCCTCTCATGTTCGTACAGCGCCGGGGACACAAAAGTCCACAACATATAGACTATGAGAGGGAATCCGCAAACGGCGGCGGCCCAGCACGATGCCGACATGTGGATGAAGAACTGCGATGCCAGCTGTATGTTGATGAGGTCGACATGGAATGTGCCGCCAGCATCATCCTGAGGGGCTAACGGCCCGGCATGGGCCGACATCCAGTCAAACAGCCGGTAAAGCGGAAACCCGTCACGGCATGGGGCCAGGATAATGTTGTCGAACAGCCATGGCATGGCCACGAAAAATCCTGCGCCGAGGACGAACACCACCACGGCGACCCTGACCAGCACGGCACGCAAGGCATCGAGATGGCCCCAAAAAGACATATCCCCACCTGATGATGACAAAACAGCCGTATGTTTTTACTTTTTGCTGTCCGATGATGGCTTGCCGCCGTCATCGTCTATCTTGTTGATTTCCTTCTTGGCCTCTTCCATTCCCTGCCTGAACGAATGGACGCCCTTGCCTATCCCTTTCATAAGTTCGGGTATCTTCTTGCCGCCGAACAGCAGAAGTATAGCAAGGAGTATTATAAGCCATTCCCAACCGCGTAGGTTGCCAATGAATAATGGAAGTGATATGAATGGATGCATGTTCAAGATACTTATTGTTGGGATTAGGACGCCCGGTATACACCTGACGCTGTTTGAAAGCGTAAAGTTACACAATTCCACCGATTTCAATGGCCTGTTTGACAATTTTTTGTAACTTTGCACAATAAAACCACATCATTTTTAAGACAACCGACACAATGAAAGCATTTGTATTCCCTGGCCAGGGCGCCCAGTTCGTAGGTATGGGCAAGGACCTCTACGACAACAACGAGGAAGCCCGCGCCATGTTTGAGAAGGCGAACGAGATACTAGGATTCCGTATCACGGACCTCATGTTTGAAGGCACTCCCGAAGACCTCCGCCAGACAAAGGTGACCCAGCCGGCCATCTTCCTGCATTCAGTTATCCTTGCCAAGGCCCTGGGCGATGAATTCAAGCCCGACATGGTGGCAGGACATTCGTTGGGCGAATTTTCTGCCCTCGTGGCAGCTGGCGCACTCAATTTTGAGGACGGACTCCGCCTGGTATCGGCACGCGCACAGGCCATGCAGAAAGCCTGCGAAATCAACCCTTCGACAATGGCCGCAATCATAGCGCTACCGGACGAGAAGGTGGAAGAGGTGTGCGCCGGCATTGAAGGCGTAGTGGTATGCGCCAACTACAACTGCCCCGGACAGCTGGTGATCTCCGGCGAGGAGGCTGCCATCGACAAGGCTTGTGAAGTACTTAAGGCCGCAGGCGCAAAGCGCGCGATGAAGCTGCCTGTTGGCGGTGGCTTCCACTCTCCCTGTATGGAACCGGCCCGCACAGAGCTGGCAGAGGCAATCGAGCGCACCAACTTCACAACTCCATCATGCCCTGTATACCAGAACGTGGACGCACTACCCCACACAGACCCCGCTGAAATAAAGGGGCTGCTCATATCCCAACTGACAGCACCCGTACGCTGGACACAGACCGTGAAGAATATGGTTGCCGACGGGGCGACTGAATTTGTGGAACTCGGCCCGGGCAAGGTGCTCCAGGGTCTCGTCTCCAAGATATCCCGCGACGTGACCGTTGCCGGATACCAGTCGCTGGACTAATACAACGCCATCGCCAAATATAAAATTATAGTCCCGGAATCCGTGCCATCGGATGTCCGGGACTTGTTTTTATGGTATTTTCGTATCCGGTAAGAAACTATGCATTATGGGAATTTGTCCGCCTTCAACCATGTAGACAATCACGGGTGCGGCTAATAAAGACAATTGGCAAAATGTAAGTCAGATGCCGTAGAGTGTGTAAAATCCGGTTCAACGGTAGCTTGAAAAGCGCTCCTGGAGCTTCTTGCGGGCAAAGAATATCCGGCTCTTGACCGTGCCTATCGGAAGCCCCATCTCTTCCGCAATCTCGCTATACTTATATCCGGCCACATGCATCGAGAACGGGAGGCGGTATTCGTCAGAAAATTCCGATATAGCCGATGTTATCTCCTGAGCGCCATATGACTCTTCGGGTGATTCCAATCCTGAATCCTGCGAGAGGTTCAGGTGGTACAGGTTGTCGGTGGTATCGACAATTGTAGCAGCACGTGCCGTGCGGCGGTAATTGTTGATAAACAAATTACGCATTATCGTGAACACCCATCCCTTGAAGTTGGTATTGGCCGCATATTTGTCCTCATTGTCAAGTGCCTTAAGGGTAGTGTCCTGCAGCAGGTCATAGGCATCGTCCCGGTTGGAAGTCAATTTATGCGCGAAACTGAGAAGATTGCCCTGCAGTTTGGTAAGATTGTCTTGAAATGCATTAGTTCCCATATTGATTAGTTTTTGATGAGTTTTTGTAGATTTTGGCTACGTTTATTTGGTTTTACGCCTCAAAATTACACCCGTTTTTCTCATTTGCAATATTTTTACAGTTAAAATATATTAATTAAGCAGATGTTTATATAATAATCACTGATAATCAACTATTTATAAT
>VSPW01000068.1 GCA_009775535.1 Muribaculaceae bacterium | reverse complement strand
ATACAGATATACTTCTGGTAAACTCAGCGGTTTGACGGAAGTACTTTTTATTGAACGTTGTTTGCGATTGCTGAAACCGGGAGGCCGTATGGGCATTGTACTGCCTGAAGGCGTTTTAAATAATACCAACCTGCAAAATGTCCGCGAACTGTTCGAGGGAATGGCAAAGATTATATTGATTACCTCGATTCCGCAGGATGTCTTTATGGCATCTGGTGCGACCGTGAAACCCAGTTTGGTGTTTTTCAAGAAATTCACCACTAAGGAATCTGAACAGTATGAACAGGCAAAAGCGACGGCATACGAGCAAATTTCTGCACAATATGCTGAAAAACTGGAAAGCTTGACAACCTTTATCGGAAACAAGGATAATGCTAGTGCAGAGGTTAAAATAAAGAAATCGGAATTGAAAACTCTCGAAGCCAAAATCGAACAAGAGACTAAACCAATTATAAAACAACTTTTCGACTATCAGATTCCTATCGCGCAAGTTGAAAAGGCCGGTATTACCACAACAGGAGCCGAATGCGAAAATGAACTTGAAGAGCTGCTTCAAGAATACATGCCTTATCGTAAAGAACTGGGGCTGTGGACTGTCATTGCAAATCATTATGACTATAAAGTAGAGAATAACAGTCTCTATAAAAGGTTGAACAATGGCGAATGGGAGAAGATATGCTGAACACGATGAAATATATCTCGACAGTCCTGTTCAGCGGGTTGATTAATTGGAGCGTGCAATACTTGAACGATTCAAAGATTGCATTTAGCAAGGCGTATCCAATGATGCGGATCGGAGAGTTTTTGATGCGCAATAAAACGACTGTAACTATACAAAACGGTATAAAGTATAAGCGGGTGACCATTAGAATCCGCAATGGAGGAGTCATCCCTCGTGATGAGGTTATGGGAGAAAATATAGGCACAAAAAGGCAATTTTTGGTTTCCAAAGGGCAGTTTATTCTATCTAAAATAGATGCTCGAAATGGAGCAATGGGTATAATCCCTACGGAGCTGGATGGAGCGATCGTTACACAAGATTTTTTGCCTTACGATATAGATACCTCGAAAATCAACCCTCAATATTTTGTATTGGTTTGCACAACGAACCAATTTGTTGCATTTTGCCAAAGTTGTAGTAGTGGAACTACTAATCGCCAGCGTGTAAATGAGGCTCAATTCCTCAATATTAAAGTCCCTGTCCCTTCATTGGAAGAACAGGAGGAATTGATTGCTACATATGATAAACAGATATCCCTTGCAATCAACTCCGAATTAGAAATAGCAGCCAAACAACATGATATAAATAATTTACTTTTCAATAGATTGGAAATTGAAATCACAAAAAACGATCCGTTGAAAAGATTATCCATCGTTTCCTTCTCCGCACTACAACGCTGGGATCATGCTTATCTACAGAATAATGCAAAATTAAAATCCGTCTATCCATTGATCGGATTAAGTGATTGCATAGAGTCCTTTATGAAAAGTGTCGATGGAAAATCATTGAGAGTGGAAACTTATAAAGCGCCTTCTCAAGAATTTCACTATATCGGCATGGAACATATCGAAAAATCTACCGGAGAATTGATTGATATACCCATCGTAAAAGGAGAACAGATTAAAAGTCAAACCGTAGCAGTTCCCAAAGGATACTTCATATATGGTAAATTACGCCCGTATTTAAATAAGTATTGGTATAATAATACCGATTTGAATAATATTGTCTGTTCGTCCGAGTTATTTGTATTCAAAATAAAAAACAATATTAATAGTCGATATTTTGAGCTTGTATTAGGATCTGATATAGTGCAAAGACAAATTGCAGATCTGGCAAGCGGCGCAAGAATGCCTCGGATTAATGAGGAAGTATTTATGAATATTCGAATCCCGATCCCGCCGGTTGATGTGCAGAATAACATTATAATACATGCAGACAAGATTAAGGATGAAATTAAAGCATTGCGCCGATCTGCCTTATTGAATCGTACTATGGCATTTACAAATTTCAAAACCAGAATTTTTGAATAACCTCCAATAATAACTACGCCCGAATGAATGTATTATACATATTTGGCAACGGCTTTGATAAGGCTCAAGAGATGGCAACCGGTTATCCCGAATTTTACAAACATCTTCAGGATAACATAACAGATGGCAGCATTCTACTTAATCGGATGAAAAAAGGAATAACCGAAAAGCAGGAGTTATGGTCCGATATGGAAGAGTGTTTGGGAAGCTTTACTGCGGAAACTGATAATGCAGATGAATTTGACGAGTTCTATTTTGAATTAAACGACCTCCTACAAAAGTATCTTACAAGTGAGAATGACAAATTTTTACCAACGGATAAACTAAAAGCAAAATTTCAGTTGGATTTCATCACTGTAAGTAAATATTTAGGGGAGCTTGATAAGAACCGCTATAATACTTTCCGCTAACAGATTTTTTTCATCGAAAGATATTTCGGTCATCACATTAAATTACACGAATACCCTTGAGAAAATATTAAGTCTTAATACTACTACAACTAAAAACTTTGGAAGTAACGTTATTCTGCGTGATATCATCCATGTTCATGGACAATTGGGCAGATCTATTATTATTGGTGTCGATAATGAAGAGCAAATAAAGAACAAAGAGTTTAGGAATAATGACGACATTAAAGATTTGATGATCAAAATTCAATCGAATGAAGTAATGAAAGAAACAAGGCATATGCAATGTGAAGCCTTAATTAATAGTGCGAACATAATCGTATTGTTTGGAGTCTCACTTGGGGATACCGACGCTCGATGGTGGAGGATTATAGGGGATAATCTTGTAAACAGAGCAAATTTAGCTGTTATACAGCATCTCTATGAACCTAATGCAATTATTCCTACTCAATTGCAAAAAAGAGGGCGATTGGAAAGACGACAACAAAAATGCCTTATGCAGAAAATGAGAATAGCAGAAAATAACTGGACTGAGAATTTACGGAGCAGATTGTTTTTTACAGTAAACGAACCTATATTTCAGATATAATTTGTTAATGATTAACTTCGACGAATACATACGCCAAGGCGAGCCACAGAAGCGGGAGAAAGGTTACGCATGGCAGACTGCAATAGGGTTGCAGGCTGTCGATGGATTGAAGTCTTCCAACTACTTGATTGAGACCGCACGTAAAGATATTGAGGGCGAGATTACAATCGACGAAGCCGAACAACTTATTCGTAGCTATTATCAATCGAAAATAGCACATACGCCCGAAGATGCAGAAATCCACGAAGCGGATATGGCATCGACCAACATACGTCGACTTCTTACCGAGAAAACTTTTGCTTTTACTCTTGTCGGGCTGACTTCAATTCATCGTCGGATTTTTGACGTAGTTTTAAAATTTGCTGGGCAAATCCGCGATTACAACATTACAAAAAAAGAATGGGTGCTGCGTGGTGATACGGTACTGTATGTTTCCGCACCCGACCTTCGCAAAGCGATTGAATACGACTTGTAACAAGAACGCCAGTTCGACTATTCCAAAGTGGACAGGAATGGATTAGTGAACCACATAGCCAAATTCGTATCTGGATTATGGCAAATTCATCCATTCGGTGAGGGAAACACCCGGACGACTGACGTATTTACGATTCTCTATCTACGTTCTATGGGCTTTGACGTAACAAATAACCTGTTCGCCAATCATTCGTGGTATTTCCGTAATGCGCTGGTACGCGCCAACTACCAAAACGTGCAAAAAGGCATCATGCGTAATTCCGAATATTTGGAGCGATTCTTTCGCAATTTGTTATTGGGTGAAAACAATGAGTTGCGGAATAGGTATATGGTGGTTAATGCTCCAGATAAACTGACAGCAGAACAAGTACAGCAAATCGACCGTACAAGTACCGAACAACCTGCCGTACAAGTAACCGAACAAGTTCGCGTTTTGTTATTAGCTTTGTCAAACGAACAGCTATCGTTAAAAGTATTGATGGAGAAAGTTGGTCTGAAACATCGTCCGACATTTTTGGAAAACTATATAAACCCCGCTTCCGAGGTTGGCGTTCTCAATGTGCTATATCCAGATAAGCCTAATCACCCGAGACAAAAAATACCTGCTTACAGCAAAAGGGCTGGCTTTATATAACGAAATCAAGAAAATGCAATAGTCTTGATAATTGCTTACATTTCGGATCTTTCCATCCTCATAGCGACATTCTTTTGTGACATTTTATCGGATGGCTTTCGATGGTTGGGGCTGTTTCTTGCATTGGACATTTACCAAAGCTGTTTTGATTCGGGCTTGTCATTTGTCCACGAAATTCATTTCGGTGTAGCCTAATATAGTTCCTAGGGATTTGCCATATAATCTGCAAACAGAGATGGGGAGATTGTCCGATGGTAGGAAGATTCTTCATTCCGAGTACAGGATTTTATTATCTGTCCATCAATGCTGCTTTTCTTTTATCCCGTTGTTTTTCACACACTATGATCTGCCAGAGAATTCCGAATCACGGAGCTTGGCGTAAGCGCGCAGGTATTTACGGAGGTTTGAAACCATCTCACGTGTTTCCTGAAGCATGTTAAGGTAAACGTACAGCACACTTATTGCCGCAGCATCGCCATCGTGGAGATGAATATAGAGTTGATGGTAAGTGTCGGACACCATGTCCTTTATTTCATCGCAATGCCGCCGCAAAGTTGGTACGTCCTCGGTCTGTTCGCGGTCGATCATTGCCATAGTGTCGTTGAAAAGGGCCGTGACCCTGGTACGCACCATCTCGAAGTCACCTATGTGCCGAGGTGGAAGCGGCAGGAAGTTGTTCTCGACGTGTTCCTTGCATATCTCGCTGATGCGGCGGAGATTGTAGAGTATTGACATGCAGCAGTTGTTCCCGAGATGAAACCACGCACTTTTCTCAATAGCTGTTTCCCGGCTTACCTGGCGCAGGCATAGTGTTTCCTTACGACGTGAACTTTTAAGCACATCTTTCTGGCGCACAAGGGCGTTTTCGGTCTTGTCGAGTGTCCTTACGTCCTCTTTTATAAATGCCGCCGTCACATTGCGGTAGTTCTCTTCGGCAAATGCGATGAACGAGCGTTGGCGGTCGGCAATAAACATTACCAAAAGCTGCCATGCCTGCTGCGGGTCTTTTGTAGAGAGGATAGTCTGGAAAAGCGTGTCGCCCGAATCTTCCACTCGTTTGGCACGGAAGCGGCGGTTGCTGCGGATTATCAGTAGGATTGTCAGTGCGGCAAGGACGAACATCACCCAATGGCCTCCATAGTGCATCATCAGCACAATCAAACCTGCGCCTATGAACGCCACTCCCGCCGTTATGAACCATCCTCCTATCACCGAGATAACTCCCGTGATACGGAACACGGCGCTTTCCCGCCCCCATGCACGGTCGGCAAGCGATGTCCCCATCGCCACCATGAAAGTGACAAATGTCGTCGAGAGGGGGAGTTTGAGCGATGTGCCAAGTGCAATCAACGCGCCTGCAAGAACAAGGTTTACCGAGCCTCGTATAAGGTCGAATGCCGCGCCTTGATCCATTACAGTCTCATCGACATTGAACCGTCGGCCGAACCATTCCCTGATCCTGACGGGTGTTACACGGCGTCCCCATGCCAGAAAGGAGAGAGCCCACCGAACAAGACGCCGTGCAAGCCGTGACGAGCCGAACATCTCATCGCCTCCATTCTGGCTACCAAGACCTATTTCGGTCTGTGCCACACGATGAGCCTTCTTAGATGTGGCAAGCGCAACGACCATCACCAACCCAGCCCCTATAAGAAAGTACAGCGGGGTATTGGACGGACCATTGAGCGAGCCCATAAGGAATCCAGTAGAGTCGCCCGCACCGTTTGCAATATAGTCCTGATATGATGCAAGCCCCGTCAGCGGCACGCCGATGAAATTCACAAGGTCATTGCCGGCGAACGCCATGGCCAATGCGAATGTTCCCATAAGTACGATGACTTTCAACACGTTCACTTTAAGGGCATGAAGCAGCTGCATCAGGACGGTGAATCCTGCGAAACAGCATCCGATAATAAGCAGCGTGTTTGTATTTATCCAGGCTTTCACTTCGGGAGTCATAAACGTCAGGTCTTTCGCCCCTTTGATGAGCAGGAAATATACAATCGCGGTGGCGCACAAGCCTCCGAAAATACCGATTTTAAATTTCAGCCGGCTGCGGTAGTTGAACGAGAAAATCATACGTGACAGGAATTGCACCAGTGTCCCGAAAAAGAACGCGACAGCCACCGATATGAAAATACCCAAAATAACAGACAGAGCCTTTTCGGTGTTCAATAGGTCGTTTAACCCTAATCCGGTAGAATCACCTGCCATCTTTATGAGTGATACGACAAATGTGGCCCCGAGAAGCTCGAACACCATCGACACTGTGGTGGATGTAGGCATACCCAACGTGTTGAACACATCAAGAAGGATGATGTCGGCGACCATTACAGCCATAAAGATGCATATAATGTCGTAGAACGAGAAATGCTCGGGCCGGAATATGCCATGACGCGCAATGTCCATCATGCCATTGCTCATGGCCGCACCGATGAATACGCCTATTGAAGCGACAATGAGGATACGCTTGAACGAGGCCGCTTTCGAGCCTATAGCCGAGTTGAGAAAATTTACGGCGTCATTGCTTACACCTACCGACAGGTCGAAGATTGCCAGCAGGAACAGGAAGACCACGACGCATAGAAACAATATGTCCATAGCTTACTTTAATTTATACTGCAAAGTAAGCCGGATGTTGTTTCATAAATATTTCATAAAGTTTAAGCAGTTGTTAAATCAGCCCTAAGGGTAAATATGAAAATCAGTCCCCCACCCCGCCGGTTTGCAACCTTGATTGTACCGCCGTGCCAAAGGACTGCGTTTTTCACGATTGACAGCCCCAGTCCTGTGCCTCCGGCCTGGCGTGAACGGCCTTTGTCAATACGGTAGAACCGCTCGAAAAGACGCGGCAGATGTTCAGGTGGCACTCCGCATCCGTTGTCGGCAACCGAGATGGCAAGAAACCCGGAGTTTGAATAGCCATCCTTTATCTCGATGCGGGTAGCCCCGGAATATGCCAGTGCGTTGTCAATCAGATTGTGGAATATAGAGGACAGAAGTGAGGCACTACCCTCTATTTCACCATCATACGAAACATTCTGCGCGATTTCAATCCCCTTTTCAGCAGCGATTTCCTTATATTCATCACAAATCTCCGACACCAATTCCTTTATACAGACAGGACTTTTCTGGATATTTTCGCCACCGTCCTCCATCCGCGTTATCACTGACACATCGGCAAGGAGCTTGCGCAGACGCTCATTTGCGGCGTAGCACCGCGCAACAAACTCATCGCGTTTCTCTTCGGAAAGATTCTTGTGCGACATCAGCGTTTCAAGGCACACCTGCATGGATGCTACAGGGGTTTTCAACTCGTGGTTCATGTTGTTGGTTAGCTGCCGTTTTATGCGTATCTTCTCTGCCTGTTCGTGAATGGCGAGGCGGTGCTCATGGTCACGGTCAGTTATGGCCTGTTGCAGACGTGCATAAAGGCGGACGATGTTGTTGGAAATGTCGCCAAGTTCGTCATGTGGAAACGGTTCGGTATCGAAGATACGTTCTCCCCGTTCCGCGCTTTCAGCAAAACGGTTGAGCCGCCCGATGTGCCGCCCTACACGCCGCGTCGCAAAGAATCCGATTATGCACATTATGATTGTCACCACAATCATAACCCAAAGGAAGGCATAATCGGCGGCAAGAAGCTGGTTTAAGGAAACGTTATACGGCATAGCAGACCGCACGACATATCCGTCGCCGCGTTTGGCGGCATAGAAATATGTGCCGCCAGTGCTTTCGCTATGGCGGCGTAGGGCGTAGCCCTCTCCACGTTTCATAGCCTCTGCAATTTCCTTACGGTCGAGATGGTTTGTGCCGGGCAACGAGTCAAGCGAATTGTCATAGACAATCTTCCCGTTGGCATCAATGATGCTTATGCGAAGACCGGGGATATTGTCGGGGATTGTTGACAATGAGGCAAAAACGGTGTCATTGCGCACCAAGCCTTCAAAAATACGGTCATTTATCGTTTGCAGACGGATGTTGAGGCTCTCCGCCTTGAACTGCTTCTCACGGTGATACTGGAATACGGCAAAGCACATCAGCATCAGCCACAGGAAAGCGACCAACCCCAAGAAAAGCCGATGGTGGTATGTGAGCCTAAACCTTGAAGCCATAACCATATCCTGGTCGGGTTACAATGTTCTTACCGTATTCTCCGAGTTTGGATCTCAACCGAGTTATGTTGACATCCACCACACGGCCAAGCACTATTACGTCCTCCGGCCATATCCGCTGCAATATCTCATCGCGGGAAAATACCCTGCCGGGATTGCGCAGCAACATCAAAAGCAGCTCAAACTCCTTGCGGGGCATTTTTACTTCCTTACCGTTGACAGTGCAAAGTTTCCGCTCAGGAAACACCGATATGCCCTGGAATGTGACAGGCGCATTCATGGAAAGCGGTTCTACATTAGAGGCCGTACGCCTTAGCACGGTCCTCACTCGGGCAAGCACGTTGCGTATTGAATACGGCTTGGTTATATAATCGTCCGCACCTATGTCAAGACCTACTATCATGTCATCTTCCGTGTCCTTCGCCGTGCAAAATATTATAGGTATCCGTGCGGTAGTGTCCTTCTTTTTGAGGATAGCGGCTAGCTGTATGCCGCTTATGCTGCCCATCATTATGTCAAGCAGTATGAGTGAGTAGGCCGACAGGTCCATTGTCAGGGCTTCTTCCGCGCTCAAAGCCGTGTCAACGGCGTAGCCCTCCGCCTCCAGATTGAAACGCAGGGCCTCGCAAAGTGTTTCCTCATCGTCCACTACGAGTATTCTTGTCTTATCGTTCATGATTCAATCTCCTATGGACTGCAAAATTACTGCGAAATACTGACATTCTGGCAGCCCATCATAAAGTTTAATATAAATTTAATCATATTTGTTACCAAATTTATATATCAACCATACTACAATTATAAATTGAAGATAACCAACCTATTGTTGGGGTGATTAATTTCCCAATAAAGAACAATGGTATCCTTTTTAGATTAAAAATTCACTCTACCGAGTGATAATATTGACATAAATATCGAAAAAATATTTGCATATGTCAAAAATAACCCCTACCTTTGCATCGCTTTTGAAGGAAACGACAGAGCATTTAGGGAGATTCGCTAGCTCAGTTGGTAGAGCACAACACT
>VSPW01000067.1 GCA_009775535.1 Muribaculaceae bacterium | reverse complement strand
GTGCCTTGGCCATTCTTGCAGAAGTTTTGGGCGCCAGTCTGAATGTGATAATCATTGCTGCCGGGCTTGAAGATACAGATATTGCAAAAGGCCTAGTGGTTCGTGCAAATGAGATTGTGGCGCAGGCTGAAAAGGAAGAACGTGAAATACTAGAAATCGTTGAAACTAAAATCAATAAGCAATGACCACTGCTGAATTCCAACAAAATATAAAAGCGGGAATACCTGATACCCTACCCGCACCTAAACAATATGATAATTCCGTAAGCCATGCTCCGCGCCGTAAGGATATATTGAGCGCCGAAGAAAAGGCGTTGGCGATTAAAAATGCTTTAAGGTATTTCCCAAAAGAACATCATGCTGTATTGGCCGCTGAGTTCGTACGTGAACTGGAAGATTATGGCCGTATATATATGTACCGTTTTCGTCCTGATTATGAAATGAAGGCCAGGCATATTGATGAGTACCCTGCCCGTTCTCGCCAGGCTGCGGCTATAATGATGATGATTCAGAACAATTTGGATAAGCGGGTCGCCCAGCATCCCCATGAACTGATTACTTATGGAGGAAATGGTGCTGTATTCCAGAACTGGGCACAGTACTTGCTTACTATGCAATATCTTTCAGAAATGACAGACGAGCAGACGTTGGTTATGTACTCTGGCCACCCAATGGGCTTGTTTCCGTCACATCCTGATGCACCACGTGTGATAGTGACTAATGGAATGGTGATACCGAATTATTCAAGACCTGATGATTGGGAGCGGTTTAATGCATTGGGTGTTTCGCAATATGGACAGATGACAGCTGGTTCATATATGTATATTGGCCCGCAGGGAATTGTACATGGGACAACAATTACAGTATTGAATGCCGCAAGGAAAAAAGTCGAATCCGGGAAAGGAATAAATGGAATGCTGTTTGTCACTGCTGGCCTCGGAGGGATGTCTGGTGCTCAACCGAAGGCAGGAAATATTGCCGGAGTTGTAAGCATTACAGCAGAGATTAATCCACAGGCTGTAGAGAAGCGCTTTGCTCAAGGATGGGTAGATGAAGTTTATGACAATCTTGATTTATTGTTAGACAGGGCAAGCTCGGCAATGGCTTCAGGTGAAGTAGTGTCATTGGCCTATCTTGGTAATGTGGTCGATCTGTGGGAAAGGTTGGCGGAACAGGATGAAATATATGTAGATTTAGGAAGTGATCAGACTTCATTGCATAATCCTTGGGCAGGAGGATATTATCCTGTAGGTGTGAGCTATGAGGATTCAAACCGTATGATGGCAGAAGAACCAGAACGGTTTAAAGAGCTTGTACAGGCTTCTTTACGCCGTCAGGTGGAGGCTATAAATAAGTTGACATCGAAAGGCATGTATTTCTTTGATTATGGCAATGCATTCTTGTTGGAATCATCGCGGGCTGGTGCGGATGTGGTACTCCCGGATGGTAAGATGAGATATCCATCATACGTTCAGGATATAATGGGGCCTATGTTCTTTGATTATGGCTTTGGTCCGTTTAGATGGGTTTGTACATCCGGTAAAGAAGATGATCTGGCGGTTACCGACCGTATAGCTGCACAAGTATTGGAGGATATATATGAGACTGCACCCGAAGAGATTAAGGGGCAGTTACAAGACAATATACATTGGATAAAGGAGGCAGCAAAGAACCACTTGGTGGTTGGTTCACAGGCACGTATACTTTATGCAGATAGCGAGGGGCGTACAAAGATTGCGCTTGCGTTCAATGAAGCCATTGCACGTGGGGAAATATCAGCGCCAATTGTTCTCGGAAGGGATCATCATGATGTTTCAGGTACGGATTCACCATATCGTGAGACTTCAAATATATATGACGGTTCTTCCTATACAGCAGATATGGCTGTGCATAATGTCATTGGAGACTCATTCAGGGGCGCTACCTGGGTATCGATACACAATGGAGGCGGTGTCGGATGGGGTGAAGTCATAAATGGCGGTTTTGGTATGGTAATTGACGGTTCAGCGGATTCTGCCCGGCATATACGTGAGATGCTGCTGTGGGATGTAAATAATGGTATTGCACGTCGCTCTTGGGCTAGGAATGAAGGTGCTATATCTGCTATCAAAAGAGAGATGTCACGGACTCCAGGACTAAAGGTGACTTTGCCGAATATCGCAGATGATAACCTTATAGCCAATGTGTTGAATTCTTGAATAAATATAAAATCATGATACATTATATAAGTTCTGAATGGCTTACAATTGAGCGTTTAGAAGAAATATTTGATAATAAATACCAGATTGCTTTGAGTGATGATGCCATAAAGCGCATATTGCATTGCCGTAGCTATCTGGATGAAAAAATGAAAAATCAGAAAGAGCCGATATATGGTATTACTACTGGATTCGGCTCATTATGCAATATATCAATAGACAGGGAGCAACTTTCACAACTTCAGAAAAATCTGGTTATGTCTCATTCTTGCGGTGTAGGAGAGCGTGTGCCATCTGAGATTGTAAAGCTGATGTTATTGACAAAGATCCAGTCATTAAGTTATGGACATTCTGGTGTACAGCTGGAGACTGTACAACGTCTTGTCGATTTCTATAACAATGATATAATTCCGGTTGTATTCCAGCAGGGGTCGCTTGGTGCATCAGGGGATCTCGCCCCTCTTGCAAACATGTCACTGCCTTTACTCGGTCTTGGGGAAGTCGAGTATTGTGGAACAGTTCGTCCATCCAAGGAGGTACTGGATGAAAAAGGTTGGCAACCTATATCTCTCATGTCGAAAGAAGGCCTTGCACTGTTGAACGGCACACAATTTATGTCTAGTTATGCTGTGTTGTCTGTAATCAAATCACGACGTCTCAGCAAATTGGCAGATAAGATAGGTGCACTCTCACTAGATGCATTTGATGGCAGGATAGAGCCTTTTTATGATCAGATACAACAAGTACGCCCTCATCCAGGGCAACTTGCCACTGCCCGTGCCATAAGTAAATATCTAGATGGAAGCGAAATAATTTTACAACCTAAGACGCATGTCCAGGACCCTTATTCGTTCCGTTGCATGCCGCAGGTACATGGTGCAGTCAAGGATACACTTGATTTTGTTTCAAAGGTTATTGAGACAGAAATTAACAGTGCTACTGATAATCCTACAATATTCCCTGATGAAGACTTGGTTATATCGGCTGGGAATTTCCATGGAGAGCCGATAGCCATCCCAATGGATTCTTTGGCGATTGCGATATCGGAACTTGCAAACATATCAGAACGGCGTATTTATAAGCTTATTGCCGGAACTCGCGGGCTTCCGTCGTTCCTTGTTGCCAAACCAGGATTGAATAGCGGTTTTATGATTCCTCAGTATGCCGCAGCCTCAATTGTTAGCCAGAACAAAGGTTTGTGTTGGCCGGCATCATGTGATTCCATACCTTCATCGCAAGGCCAGGAAGATCATGTCAGCATGGGGTCAAATGCGGCGACGAAGTTGTATCGGGTTGTAAACAACACAGAGCGGGTATTGGCCATTGAACTTTTTAATGCTGCCCAGGCTTTGGAGTTCAGGCGTCCATTGCACACGTCTCCATGTTTGGAAAAAATGGTTGAAGAATATCGGAAGGTAGTGCCATTTGTTGAAATTGATACTGTTATGTATCCTTTGATTGAATCATCTGTCAATTTTGTAAGTTCACAGCGTATATGAACCGTCTGTTTATAAATATTGGTAGGCTTATTGGAGTAGATGAGTCGCATCGTGACCGGATTGCCGGGAAAGCGATGGCAGAAATCGGAATGCTCTCCAATGCTTGGATTGGAGTTTCTGATGGTACGATTTCCGATTACGGTAAAATGGAATCTGTACCGTCATATGATGCGTCTACAGAGGTTATTGATATTGATGGGGGCTGGATATTTCCTTCATTTTGTGATTCACATACACATATTGTATATGCTGGAAGCAGGGAGCAGGAATTTCTTGACAAAATAAATGGATTGAGCTATGAGGAAATAGCAAAACGTGGAGGTGGAATATTGAATTCCGCTGATAGGCTTCATGCCACATCTGAAGATGAGTTATATGAGCAGGCAATGATTCGCGTCAATGAAATTATTGCCAAGGGCACTGGGTGCGTTGAAATAAAGAGCGGTTATGGGCTTAATGTGGGAGATGAGCTCAAAATGTTGAGGGTGATTCGGCGCATAAAGGAATCATCACAGATTACCGTCCGTTCCACATTTCTTGGTGCGCATGCTGTAGGAAGGGAATATGCTGGCCGTCAATCCGGATATGTAGACATGTTGTGTGAGGAGATGATACCGGAAGTGGCAAAGCAAGGTCTGGCTGAATATATTGATGTATTCTGTGATAAGGGCTTTTTTACAGTTCAAGAGACCGCTAAGATATTAAAGAAAGGCCTTGAATACGGTATGTTGCCTAAGATTCATGCAAATGAATTGGATGTATCGGGAGGAGTGCAAGTAGGGATAGAGCATAATGCTGTATCTGTAGACCATTTGGAACGGATTACAGACGTTGAGATTGATGCATTGGTCCGTTCAAATACAATTCCGACTGTACTTCCTGGCGCATCTTTTTTTCTTGGGATGCCGTATGGGCAAGGACGTCGTATGATTGATGCCGGTTTGCCGATAGCACTGGCTTCTGATTATAATCCAGGTTCATCTCCTTCAGGAGACATGCGTTTTGTTGTTTCCCTCGGATGTATAAAGATGAAACTGACTCCAGCTGAAGCGCTCAATGCCGCAACTATAAATGGCGCATGCGCTATGGGTATGAGCAGTAAAGTCGGTTCAATCAGCAGGAATAAGCTGGCAAACTTTTATGTGACAGATGCATTGCCGTCATTGGCATATTATCCGTATGCGTATACCACGCCAATTATAAAGAATGTTTTCCTTAATGGGGCAGAAATGCCTGTCTAATTATATCCTTAGGTTTTCTATAAGGCAATAAATCGGTTAAGGGCATTTGGGTATGGTGCTGCCACATACTGACAGAAATGAATGTTATTTATGGTGAAAAAATGGCATTTTGTCAGTTCTTCGGTTTGGCATCTGTTTTGCTGATGTGTTATAAATAGATAACTAAAAAACTATATAATCAATGCAAACAGGCAAAATTGGGGTAACTACAGAGAATATATTCCCCGTCATAAAAAAGTTTCTATATAGTGACAATGAAATTTTCCTTCGTGAACTTGTAAGTAATGCCATAGACGCTACCCAGAAGATAAAAACGCTTTCCTCTTTCGGGGAATTTAAAGGTGATTTGGGCGTAATGGATGTCAGGGTCACTATAGATAAGGAGAATGGTACATTGACAGTGTCAGACCGTGGTATCGGTATGACGGCAGAGGATATCGAAAAGTATATTAATCAAATTGCATTTTCTGGAGCAGAAGAGTTTTTGAATAAGTATAAAGATAATGCAAGTTCTATAATTGGCCATTTTGGACTCGGTTTCTATTCTGCATTCATGGTGGCAAAAAAAGTTCAGATACGTTCTCTCAGCTATAAAGAGGGGTCAAGCGCTGTTCTTTGGGAATGTGATGGGTCTCCTGAATACACAATGGCTTCAACGGAAAAGACCGATCGTGGTACTGATATTATTTTATACATAGATGATGAAAACAAGGAATTTCTTGACCAGTCACGTATTGATTCATTGCTTAAGAAGTATTGCAGGTTCTTACCTGTTCCTGTAATCAGTGGTAAGGAACAGGAATGGAAAGACGGTAAAATGGTGGATACTGACCGTGACCGTGTAATAAATAATACAGAACCTCAGTGGATGAAGAAACCATCTGAACTTACAGATGAAGATTACCGTAATTTCTACCGTGAGCTATATCCGGGTCAGGAGGACCCCCTATTTTGGATTCACCTTAATGTAGATTATCCATTTACATTGACCGGAATCCTGTTCTTTCCTAAAATCAAGAACAATTTTGAACTGAATAAAAACCGTATACAGCTATATTGCAACCAGGTGTATGTTACAGATTCGGTAGAAGGTGTTGTCCCTGATTTTCTCATGCTTCTGCAAGGTGTGATTGATTCTCCGGACATTCCTTTGAATGTATCCAGATCATATCTGCAAAGTGATTCTGCCGTAAAAAAAATATCTAGCTATATTACCAAAAAAGTATCGTCTAGACTTGATGAGATATTCAAAAATAGCCGTCAGGAATATGAGCAGAAATGGGATGATATAAAGATTTTTATTGAATATGGAATGCTTACGGATGAAAAATTCTGTGATGCTGCCATGAAATTTGTGCTGGTAAAGGATACGGACAACAAGTATTATACACTTGATGAATACCTTACCCTAGTTGAGGCAGCTCAGACTGATAAAGATCAGAATATAATATATCTGTATGCGACAGATCCGGTGGCACAATATACATATATCAATGCTGCTATGGATAAGGGGTACAATGTGTTGCTTATGGATGGACAACTGGACAGCCATTTCATTGGCATGCTGGAGCAGAAACTTCAGAAGACACAGTTTGTACGTGTGGATAGTGACGTGATAGATAACTTGATACGTAAGTCTGACAGACGAGAGGCAGATATTACTCCGTTGCAACGGAATATAATGACTACGCTATTCCAGTCACAGCTTCCTAAAGATGATAAGGTAAACTTCCTTGTGTCCTTTGAGGCACTTTCTCCAACAGATATGCCTATTTTGATTACCCAAAATGAGTATATGCGTAGAATGAAGGATATGGCTGCTCTCCAGCCTGGCATGAGTTTCTATGGAGAATTGCCTGACAGCTATAATCTGACAGTAAACACCACTCATCCATTGGTAGAGCGTATCAGGGATAAGGCAACACTAGCTTTATCTGATAAAGTGTCCCCTATCGCAGACAAAATAGATGCAGATAATGCTAAAATCAATGCAATCCATGATGCTACAAATGGGAATAAACCAACAGATGAACAGTCGGAAGAGTTAAAGTCGTTGGAGGGTTCTGTTGCAGCATCGCGCGAAGAACAGAATAAGATTATATCAGATTATGCATCACAACAATCTGATGTCAACCAGCTTATTGATTTGGCTTTACTTGGTAATGGGCTTCTCCGAGGAGAGCATCTCAACAAATTTATCCGTCGTTCTGTGGAATTGATGTGATAAAAAATAACTAGAAATAGAAAAGTCCGGAATATCATATTCCGGACTTTTTTCATTTTTTTGTATCAATACGTACATTTACTATTACAGGCCGATGATCGGAGGCGTCTGGATAATTCCCGGTTGTCGTAGAGCTGATATCAAATAAAGTGTTCGGACGTTTTGCAATTGCAATATAGTCAAGAGTCTCAATAGGTTTATCGGCAGGAAATGTGGGCAATCCGACATCTGTAATTATTGTAAAATATTTATTGAATTCTCCAATAAATTTAGAAGTCGGAATATCATTGAAGTCGCCTGCTATAACCACTGTTTTATCTGTTGGGATATTCTCATTAATGATGCTCAGGGACTCAATGCGGTCATTTTCAGTAAGGGAGAGGTGGGTGCAGCAAAAGTAATAATTCTCAAATTCTGCAATAAGCAACACTCTGGACTCTTCTCTTCCGGGCAACATGACACGTTTTATTGATATGGTTTTTTCCCGAGCCAGTATCCCGATCCCATATTTGCCACCATCAAAGTCTATGGCAGGTGCAAATATGGGAATCATTCCGGTCTTGGCGGACAAATCCCCAAGTATATATTTCCCAAGGCTACGCTTTGTAGCGCTATCAACCTCCTGAATTGCGATTATATCTGGGGCACATTCTGTAATTACTGATGCTGTACGGCATATATCGGGCCGACCATCAATTCCGGTTGCATTCCGTATGTTATATGACATTATGCGTATTTCGGAACTAGGATGTGCAAAAACAGGGAAAGATAATATTAAAAGTAGATATAGATAAGCCTTATACATGGATTTGTATATTATTGTGAAGTTAATGCTACAAATATAGGTTATTTCGGGGATTTTTCGCTACTTTTGCAATTAATAAGGTGAAAAAGAATGATATCTATAAATAATCTTTCTGTCGAATTTTCAGCAAAATCGTTGTTTGATAACATTAACTATGTTATCAATAAACGTGACCGGATAGCATTGGTCGGGAAAAATGGGGCTGGTAAATCAACAATGCTCAAAATTATTGCAGGTTTGCAGAATCCTACATCCGGATCTGTTTCAGTACCTAAAGACGTTACGATTGGCTATCTGCCACAGCAAATGGATTTGGCTGATAGTCTTTCACTTGTAGAAGAGACACGTAAGGCTTTCTCTCGTATTCATGATATGCAGTCGTGCCTTGATCAGCTTAATGATGAACTATCATCACGTACAGATTATGAATCTGATGATTATCATAGTTTGATAGATCGTATGATATCACTTACAGAGCGTTTGTCAATGGAAAGCTCTGAAAATTGTGAGGCAGAGATGGAAAAGACTCTTATGGGGCTAGGCTTTTCCCGTGATGATTTCAACAGGCCTACATCCGAATTCAGTGGCGGATGGCGAATGCGTGTCGAATTGGCAAAACTGTTGCTTATGCATCCCGATGTATTGCTATTAGACGAGCCTACTAACCATCTTGACATAGAATCGATACAATGGCTGGAAAATTTTCTTATAACAAAGGCACAGTCTGTTGTCCTTGTATCCCATGACAGGGCTTTTATTGATAATGTAACAACCAGAACTATAGAAATATCACTAGGTAAAATCTATGATTATTCTGTAAATTATTCAAAGTTCGTGGTGTTAAGGCAAGAGCGTATAGACCAGCAGATGCGTGCATACCAGAATCAGCAGAAGCAGATACAGGATACAGAAGCGTTTATCGAACGTTTCAGATATAAAGCGACAAAGGCAGTACAGGTGCAAAGCCGCATGAAACAATTGGCTAAAATTGAGAGGATAGAGGTCGATGAAGTTGATGCATCACGCCTAAATTTGCGCTTCCCCCCTGCCCCTCGCTCAGGAGATTATCCAATAATTGCGGATAACGTAGGTAAACGCTATGGAGATTTACAGGTGTTTGATAACGCTACTTTTACAATAAAACGTGGAGACAAAGTCGCTTTTGTAGGTAAAAACGGTGAAGGGAAATCCACATTGGTTAAATGCATAATGGGGCAAATCCCTTTTACAGGAAACCTTTAAATAGGTCATTATTTAAAAATTGGATATTTTGCGCAGAACCAGGACCAATTGCTTGATGGGGAGTTGTCTGT
>VSPW01000066.1 GCA_009775535.1 Muribaculaceae bacterium | reverse complement strand
ATATACAACATTTAGAATACGTTTGTCAAGTATTTATGCAATTATTTTTATAACTATTTTTTATTTAATAGTGTGTTAAGGGTATGGAGAATGTTAATTTTACAATTTTTTTTGGAGGGTTTGTGGTTTCCTTGCTGGCTTCAATCGGCGTCCTTCAGACGCCAGAGCCTGTGGGTTTGGCTTTTCCGGAGACACCTGCGGTGTACCGGGTTACTAGAAATCGGCTTCTTTCAGACGCTTGCTTGATTGATGGGTTGCCGTGATTGGTGATTTGATAGGCTTGAAGGTAATGCTCTGATTTAATCGGTGTTCTGCTGATGTCATGGCTTTGTAGCCTGGTGCATAGGCCTGACGGTGTTGTCGGTTACTATTAATGGAGTCTTTCGCCTAACTGATTGATGGCTTTTCAACACATTCTAGGTTTTTTGTGGCGGTGTTCAGGCTCACCTTTGTTGTACATGGCTAATAATCGGCGTTTGTAAGATGTCAGGTTCTAGTTGCTCTTGTTCGGCAAAATCAAATAAACTTTAGGTTTGTTTTGCGCTTGGCTTATCCGTATCTTTGACTATGTCTTAGATACTCCCGCTCGGCAAAATCAAATAAATTTGTTTTGCGCTCGACTTATTCGTATCTTTGTGCTATAATTTAGCCATAATCTGTAAAAATGCGATTTAAAGACGACGAACATACTTCACTTGTTACTGTAGGACAGATAGAATTGAAGGCTGGAGACGGAATCCAGGCTATAGACAATAACGCATTGCCATTATTGCCTACGCGGAATCTGGTGTTGTTTCCAGGTGTGACTATTCCGTTATCATTGGTGAGACCATCGACATTGGCGACAGCGCAAGCGGCTGCTAAAAATCAGACGCCGATAGGCATCGTATGCCAATTGAATCCAGATGTTGATTCCCCTGCCCTATCGGATTTGTCTAAATATGGTGTGGTGGCTAATGTAATGAAGGTTTTTGAGTTGCCGGATGGCTCGCATACCGCAGTGGTGGTTGCGAGATCTAAGTTTAAAATCATAGGCAATTCTGTCGATGCCGACAACAATGAAACATCAGGCCTTGTTGCGAGGGTTTCGCCTGTAAGCGACAGGCGTCCAGCAAAAAATGACAAGGAGTTTCCGATAATGGTGCAACAAATCAATGATTTGGCATTAAGCATCATTAAGAAAAGCCTGGAAACGCCTGATGAGATGGCAACAATGATAGAAGGCATCACTTCCAGTGAACTGCTTATCAATACGGTTGCATCGCATCTTCCATTCAGTTCGGAGCTCAAGCAGGAAATGTTGGCCAAACACCTTTTAAAGGAGCGGGCGTTCCTTTTGCTTGGGGCACTGCAACAAAGTGAGCAGCGGGTGGACCTGACCCGGGATATATTGGCCCGGACCCGGCAAAACATGGATGTCCAGCAACGTAATGCATTCTTGCAGCAGCAAATAGAGACTTTACGCGAAGAGTTGTATGGGTCTGATGATGAGCTGTCGGCATTGGAGAAACGGGCTAAGAATGTGGAGTTCCCGGAGGCGGTGCGTAGTGTGTTCAATAAGGAAATTGAGAAATTGCGTAGAAGTAATCCACAGAGTCCGGAGTATGGTGTAAGCCTAAATTATGTGGAGACCCTACTGGATTTGCCGTGGAGTGAACGCTCTCCATTGAACACGGATTTTGAATTGGCAAGACAGACCCTCAATAACGACCATTATGGCCTGGATAAGGTAAAGGACAGGATATTGGAGCAGATCGCGGTGTTGATGAACAATCCTGACGGCCATGCTCCCATATTATGCCTTGTAGGTGCTCCTGGTGTAGGAAAGACTTCTCTTGGGCAGTCGGTGGCCCGGGCTCTTGGCCGTGCGTATCAGCGCGTATCTCTTGGCGGTCTACATGATGAGGCTGAGATACGTGGTCACCGCCGTACTTATATCGGGGCTATGCCCGGACGTATTGTAGAGGCAATGCGTCGGGCCAAAACGGTAAACCCTGTACTGCTTCTTGACGAAGTTGATAAAATTGGGGCGGATTTCAAGGGTGATCCATCGGCGGCATTGCTGGAGGTTCTTGACCCTGAACAAAATTGTCACTTTCATGATAATTTCATTGATGTTGATTACGATTTGTCGCAAGTCCTATTTATTGCAACAGCAAATACGCTGACGACATTGTCGCAGCCACTATTAGACCGAATGGAGGTAATTGACATATCCGGTTATCTTGTAGAAGAAAAAATCCAGATAGCACGCCGTCATTTATTGCCACGTGTCCTTGCACAACATAGGCTAAGTGACAGTGATGTGAGCATTACGGATGATGCAATCGAGCATATAGTGGACAGCTATACATCAGAAAGTGGTGTCCGCCAGCTGGAGAAGAAATTGTCCTCAATAGTCCGTAAGGTTGTGCTCAAACGTGTAAGCGGAGATGAATATCCGAATGTGATATCCGAGGATGATCTTAAGGACTTTTTGGGTGTCCCGATTTATCAGCGTGACAAGTATGAAGGGAATGATTTTGCCGGTGTTGTCACCGGGCTTGCGTGGACATCGGTAGGAGGTGAGATTCTCTTTATAGAATCTTCATTGTCAAAGGGCAAAGGCGAAAAGGTGACATTGACAGGCAATTTGGGAGATGTCATGAAGGAGTCGGCCATTATAGCGTTGCAATATGTCAAGGCGCATGCCGATATCCTTGGGATTGATCCAGAAATGTTTGAGCAATATCAGTTGCACGTACATGTACCGGAAGGGGCTATACCAAAAGATGGCCCTTCTGCCGGCATAACTATGGCCACTTCAATAATTTCGGCATTTACACGCCGGAAAGTCCGTCCCCGTTTGGCCATGACCGGCGAGATAACATTGCGCGGGAAAGTCCTTCCTGTCGGTGGTATAAAAGAAAAGATACTTGCCGCCAAGCGGGCAGGAATTACAGATATTGTACTGTCATCGGATAACCGTAAAGATGTTATGGATATAAGTGAAATATATGTAAGCGGATTGAATTTCCATTATGTCAATACCGTTATGGATGTAGTGTCAATTGCAATAACTGACCAGAAGGCTTGTATCTGAGACCCAGGAGTAATCATCATCACCATAAATAATAAGTAGATATGGCATCATTTGTGCATTTGCACGTGCATACACAATATTCTCTTCTTGACGGGCAGGCATCAATCAATGCGTTAGTTGATAAAGCAATAAATGATGGCATGCCAGGACTGGCCATAACCGACCATGGAAACATGTTTGGTATAAAGGAGTTTTTCAATTATGTAAAAAAACGTAATGGAGAACAAAAGGCTCTACGCGGAAAAATCAAAGAAGCACAGGAGTCTGGTGATGGTGAAAAGGTGGCAAAGCTAGAGGCAGAACTGGCAAAGATTGCTGACCGCAAGCCGTTTAAGCCTATTTTTGGGTGTGAGATGTATGTCGCCAAAGAATCCCTGGATGTACATGTGGACAAACGGGATACGGGCCGCCACCTGATTGTACTTGCAAAGAATAAGACCGGTTATAAGAATCTTATAAAGCTGGTATCTCAGGCCTGGACAGATGGGTTCTATTCGCATCCGCGTACAGACAAATCGGCACTTGCAGCACATCGCGAGGGCCTTATTGTTGCATCTGCATGTATAGGCGGGGAGATTCCGCGTTTGCTTATTGCAGGGGAAGATGCGGAAGCAGAGCGTCAGGCACGTTGGTTCAAAGAAATATTCGGTGATGACTATTATATAGAAATACAGCGCCATAAGGCAACAGTACCCAGGGCGAACCATGAGACATTTGAGATTCAGCAACAGGTAAATCCTAAGCTTATTGCCCTTGCACGTAAACTTGATATTAAGATTATAGCGACGAATGATGTCCATTTTGTAGATGAGAAAGATGCAGAGGCGCATGACCGCCTTATATGCCTATCTACAGGAAAGTATCTTGCAGATGAAAGCAGGATGCTTTATTCAAAGCAGGAGTGGATGAAAACGTCTGATGAAATGTCTGCCATCTTTAATGATATTCCAGAGGCATTGGAAAATACTTTGGAGATATTGGATAAGGTAGAGGCATATGACATCGACCATGGCCCTATTATGCCAAATTTTGATATACCTGCGTCATTCGGAACTGAAGAAGAATACCGTAAACGTATTTCTGAAAAGGATCTATATGATGAATTTACCCGTAATGAATTGGGTGAAGTCGTAATGTCGCAGGAAGACGGCGAGGATAAAATAAGGAAACTTGGAGGCTATGATAAACTGTACCGCATAAAGTTTGAGGCTGATTATTTAAAGAAATTGGCATATGAGGGCGCGAAAAAAAGGTATGGAGACCCATTGCCAAGTGACGTTGATGAACGTATAAATTTTGAATTGCATATAATGAAGACGATGGGTTTTCCGGGATACTTCCTTATAGTGCAAGATTTTATCAATGTAGCCCGTAGTGAACTGGGAGTGAGTGTCGGGCCAGGCCGTGGGTCTGCTGCCGGGTCTGCCGTGGCATATAGTTTAGGGATTACCCAGATAGATCCTATTAAATATGACCTCCTTTTTGAACGTTTCTTAAATCCTGACCGTATATCCCTTCCGGATATCGATATAGATTTTGATGATGACGGGCGCGCCGATGTCCTCCGGTATGTTACAAGTAAATATGGCGAAGAAAAGGTTGCCCATATTATAACATATGGCACAATGGCGGCAAAATCTGCCATCAAGGATGTTGCCAGGGTTGAGCAGTTGCCCAGAAGCGAAAGTGACAGGCTTACGAAGCTTATCCCGCGCCATATGCCGGAGGTTAATGGGAAAGAATTGAAGCCTACGTTGAAAAACTGCTATGAGTATGTCCCTGAATTTAAGCCCGAGGTAGGCAGCCGTGATCCGTTGGTGCGTTCCACCTTGCACTATGCTAAGGAGCTTGAGGGAAATGTAAGGAATGTAGGCGTACATGCATGTGGTGTCATTATATGCCGTGATGCCGTTACTGATTGGGTGCCGGTCTCTACTGCAACAGATAAGAATGAAGGGAAGTTGCTCGTTACACAATATGAAGGACGTGTAATAGAGGAGACGGGCCTTATAAAGATGGATTTCCTCGGCCTTAAGACATTGTCGATTATAAAGGAAGCGGTCTCCAATATAAAAATGAGCCGAAATGTCGATGTGGATATTGATAATATACCGATAGATGACCCTTTGACTTATAAACTATATTGTGACGGCCGCACGAAGGGAACTTTCCAGTTTGAATCTGTAGGCATGCAAAAATACCTTAGAGAATTGCAGCCTTCAACATTTGAAGACCTTATAGCCATGAATGCCTTGTACCGTCCAGGGCCTATGGATTATATACCTACTTTTATACGACGTAAACACGGTGTAGAACCTATAGAGTATCCTATTCCTGAGATGGAAAAATATTTGAAGGATACATATGGCGTTACTGTATATCAGGAACAGGTGATGTTGCTGTCGCGTCTGTTGGCAAACTTTACCCGTGGACAAAGTGACACTCTCCGAAAGGCGATGGGAAAGAAGCTTATAGCTAAAATGAATGAGCTTAAGGCTAAATTCATTGAAGGGGGTGTCGCTAATGGACATAATCCAGAGGTGTTGAAGTCGATATGGGCTGACTGGGAAAAATTTGCATCATACGCTTTCAATAAAAGTCATGCGACATGCTATAGCTGGGTGGCGTATCAGACGGCGTATCTAAAAGCAAACTATCCGTCGGAATATATGGCTGCTGTTTTGAGCCGTAACCTGTCAGATATAAATAAGCTTACATCGTTTATGGACGAATGTAAATCTATGCGAATTGCTGTTAAGGGGCCTGATATCAATGAATCGTTCAGTGCATTTGCTGTCAATGCCCAGGGGGATATACGTTTTGGGCTTTCTGCAATAAAAGGCATAGGTAAAAGTATCGTAGACGCGATAGTAAAGGTGCGTAGCGAGGGCGGCCGATTCGAGAGCATATATGATTTGGTTGAGCGCGTTCCGACGGGCATTCTTAATCGTCGTGTAATAGAATCGTTGGCTTTGGCTGGAGCATTTGACTGTTTCCAGGATATAAAGCGGGAAGACTATTTTCAGAGAAATATGCGCGATGAGTCTTTCTCGGAGTTGTTGCTGAGGTATGGGCAGCAGTTCCAGAATGCCAAACAGGAACAGACCGCATCTTTGTTTGGCTTTGATGAATCGTTCAGTGATACTGCTGCAAGGCCGCCTGTAACTCCTGCTGTCGCATGGATGGATATTGTTCGTCTGGAAAAAGAAAGGGAGCTGGTAGGCATGTATCTTTCAGCTCACCCGCTTGACCCATATTATATGGAGATAAAGTATGGGTGCACATCGTGCATAAAAGACCTTACGGATGAGACTCCTGTTGAGAACCAAGAAATGACATTTGCTGGAATGGTTGTGGATTATATGTCAAAGCCATCACAGCGTGGCGGAAATTTTGGCATAATGAAAATAGAGGATTATTCAGCTACAACAGAATTACGCCTTTTTGGTCAACAATACATTGATTTTAATAAATTTGGAGAGATTGGTACTCCAATTATAGTCACCGGACGATGGCAAAAGCGGTTCAATAGTTCTGAATTGCGCTTTAATATCACCAATATAAGGTTACTTGAAGAAGTAAAAGGTCAGATGGTGAGTGGCCTTACAATATCGACAGATATGTCCTCTATGACGGATTCATTGAAGGATATACTTCTGGATAGAATAAAGAATACTACATCAGGAGGTGTAAACCTTAATTTTAAAGTGTTTGATCCATCCATAAATAGATCTGTGACGCTCAATTCACAATATAAGATGGATATAGACCGTTCCTTCCTTGAAGAATTGGAAAATATGGAAGTCTCATATGATATTGTAAGAGCTTCATAGTGACATATATGCATAATTAATAATTAAAAACATAAAAAAATGGCATTTACTTTTACAGACGAGAACGTAAAGGAAATTATCGCATCAGGCAATCCGGTAGTTATTGATTTTTGGGCAACGTGGTGCGGTCCATGTATGGCAATGTCTCCATTGGTTGATGAGCTTGCGGCAGAATATGACGGTAAAGTTGTAGTCGGGAAATACAATACTGAGGAAGAGACTGAATTTGCTGTAGAGAACCGTATAATGTCTATCCCTACTTTCCTTTTTTATAATAAAGGTGAAAAAGTGGGCCGTCTTTCTGGTTCTCAGAGCCGTGCGACCCTTGAGGAAAAGATAAAGGAAATGTTGTAAATATAATTACATGAACAACGGATTCTTTCGCGTAGCTGCTGCTGTTCCGGCAGTAAATGTCGCAGATTGCCCGTTTAATTCGCAGGCTATTGTTGACATAGCAAAAGAGGCATATTCAAAGGGTGTCAGCCTCCTTGTCACTCCTGAAATGTCAGTGACAGGCTATACGTGTGGAGATTTGTTCCATAATTCAGCATTGCAGGAAGCTGTCGGTGAGGCTATAGATTATATAGCCCACTCTACGGCACATATGGATATGATTATATCTGTCGGTGCTCCGGTTATTGACGGGTGTGCGATGTACAATTGTGCTATTTGGATTGCTGGAGGACGTGTAATTGCGGCTGTCCCTAAGACGTATATACCCAATTATAATGAATTCTATGAAAAACGTTGGTGGAAGACAGGTATTGATGTCAATACCAGTGTTTCAATAGGGTCGTTCCATTCAGTTCCGCTATCAACGAAGTTGCTAGTAGAGATTGACAGTGTAAAAATAGGCGTAGATATATGTGAGGATTTATGGACTCCTTGTCCGCCATCTTCCATAGCCTCTATGGCAGGTGCGGATGTTATTGTCAATTTGTCTGCATCAAATGATATCATTGGAAAATACCGGTATCTTTGTTCATTGGTGTCACAACAGTCAGCCCGATGTATCTGTGGTTATATATATTCGGGCGCTGGTTTTGGAGAGTCCTCTACTGATCTTGTGTTTGATGGCAAAGCGTTGATTTATGAAAACGGTAAATGCATTGCTTCAAATGAGCGTTGGTCACGTAGTCCACAGTTGGTGGTGGCCGATTTGGATATATATGCCATAAGGCGTGACCGATTGCATATGGGTTCGTTCAGTGATTCTGTGTCAAAATACGTAGACCATGAAGAATGGACATGTATTTCAAGCGGTATAACAATTGGCCGGAATGAGCCGACACCGAAACTTATCCGTCATATATCACAATTACCGTTTGTGCCAGAGGGTGATAGCCATATCAATGAGAGGGCTTGCGAAATTATTAATATCCAGATTGCAGGTCTGGCTCGTCGGCTATTGTCTACACATACCAAATCAATTGTTGTAGGCATATCTGGCGGCTTGGATTCTACATTGGCTCTCCTTGTAGCCGCTAAGGCTTTTGACAGCCTTGGAATAGACAAAAAAGGTATAATTGGAGTTACTATGCCTGGCTTTGGCACTACAGGACGCACTCATAGTAATGCGATTAAACTAATGGAGTCGTTAGGTATCACTATAAGGGAGATTCCGATTGTTGATGCTGTAAATCAGCATTTTCATGATATTGGCCACGATTCATCAATACATGATGTGACATATGAGAATTCCCAGGCACGGGAACGGACTCAACTGCTGATGGACATAGCTAACCAGGTTGGAGGGATGGTTCTTGGAACTGGTGACCTGTCTGAGCTTGCGTTGGGTTGGGCCACATATAATGGGGATCATATGTCTATGTATGGGATTAACGCCGGAATACCCAAGACTTTGGTTAGATATCTTGTTCGATGGTTCGCCATTGATACACATGACGATGATTGCAAACGATGTCTAATGGATATCATTGATACGCCTATAAGTCCAGAACTTATACCTGCTGATGAACATGGGGACATTGTACAGAAAACAGAAGATTTAGTCGGTCCATATGAGTTGCATGACTTTTTCCTGTACTATACGTTGCGTTATGGTTTTGATCCTAAAAGGATATATATGATGGCATGTCATGCGTTTGAAGGCTCTGAATATGATACTAACGCTATAAAATATTGGATTACGGTGTTTTTTCAGCGGTTCTTCAGGCAACAGTTTAAGCGGTCTTGTCTACCTGATGGACCAAAAGTCGGGAGCGTGTGCTTGTCACCTCGAGGGGATTGGAGGATGCCATCAGATGCGTCTTCTGAAGTTTGGCTATCTCAGTGTAAGGATCTTTGAAATATATATTGTAAAAATAATGCCCGGGAGACTCTGAACTGCACCCCAAAAGTTAGACACAAAACTTTTGGGGTGCATTATGTATAGACACCACACATTCGAAAAACGGCT
>VSPW01000065.1 GCA_009775535.1 Muribaculaceae bacterium | reverse complement strand
CCTTAATATTGTCCATACTATAGATTTTATTTATTGATGAATATTATATACCTTTGTCAATATTGAAAGCCGCTTTCTTTTTGATAGCGCAAAATTAGACGTTTATATTCTAACCACCAAGAGGTTACACAAAGGCAACCCACTTACCTAAAAGTTATAAATATTGAATATGAGCAATTTGCAGACCGAAGAAAATATAAAAAAATTTGCCCATATGGACAACTGCCCCATCCGCAACGTAGTTTCACGCTTTTCGGGCAAATGGGCATTACTTATACTATGCCTCCTGTCTGAAAACGGTAAGACTCGCTTCAGCACCATCGGCAAGGCACTCCCCGACATCTCGCCGAAAGTCCTTAGCACCACACTTAAAGGCCTGGAAGCAGACGGGCTTGTAAACCGCAAGATATATCCCGAGATTCCTCCACGTGTCGAATATTCATTATCTGCCACAGGCCTAAGCCTTATGCCGATAGTAGGCAGCCTTATATCATGGGCTTCCGAAAACTATGACAACATCGTATCCGCAAGGGCAAACAAAAAACAGCTATAGTCCCCTTATTCACACCAGGCATTAATTGCCATACCCCGTCAAACGGCCGTTATCGTCCCAACTGCCTATCATTTTACCATTCCTACTGGCTTCAATCAGTTTCCGCAGCCTGACGCTAAACAAATCCGGCGATTTACGGACACGCTGTATATTATCAATCCTTACCCTTTGGTACAACGGATGGAATGAATTGAAGTTTTTCCATGCATCAGGGTCAGACTTGAATGCCTCCAGAACTTCCGGCATGATTTCAAATACGGCAGCAAGGTCAGGATATACGGCACGCCCACTGTCTGTCATCAAGCCAAGTGCCTCCAGACGCCTGCAACGCTCCTTGTTCAACTCTGTCCATTGGCTATTCTTTACCCGTTTACCGAAACGCTGCAACGTGACGCCATCGATAGTCTTTACTGTAGAATCAATCCATCCGAAACATAGGGCCTCTTCCACCGCATCAAGATACCAAAGCATATCTGCAGGAGGATTATTACCCCTCTTGACAGCAACCCAACATTCACTCTCTTTCGCATGGTTCTCAGCTAGCCATTTCCTGAAAGCCTGACGGCAATTAATATCAAGAATGTTCCGTGGTGTCATTTTTATGTAAATTATCTTTTGACCAGGAAATTTATCCGCTTTGCCATATGCCAGATTACAATTGAGCATATAGGACACCGGCCAATACCATCATGACCTATGGACTGCAGTCTTGGCCAAACCCATTATTTTCCCAACAAATCCCGACTTGGCCTCGGTATAGCCGTCCCTGTCATTTCTATACCGGGGCAAAAGGCCCAACTTCAACGTCTCATATTCATGGGCCAGCGCCGGATTGCGGTTAAGATAGTCCCTGAAAAGGATTTCATCATTATCACCGTATACATGAAAATGGACATGGAACACCCTCTCGGCATAGCCGCCAAGGGTATATCCTTTGTTGAAACTCATGCGTGTCCCTGAGGACGACATGCAAATATATCCTGCCGATTCCATTTCAGCCCTCACACGATTCCAATCGGCATCAGACGCGATCTCAACCAAGATATCTATTATCGGCTTGGCCTGGATACCTGTAATAGCCGTGCTGCCGATATGGCTGATGGCCGGAGAGTATACCGAAAGTATTTCCGACAGGCTTATAATTTCATCATTGGCCCATTCTTTCCATTGTGTCCGATATGGGCTAAGGACTATGGGAAACAGTTCCCACAGCTCTTCCAATGTCAGATCCTTAAGGCCATTCCTTTTTGATGTTGTTAATTTCAACTTGTATAATACATGTAGTTTCAGCCTATGGCCCTCAGGCAACGACGGATGGGAGAAACAGCACTGCCTCTCCATACCTATCTTCTGCATCACACGTTCCGACCGATGGTTACAGACTGCCGTAAATGAGTAAATTTCATTAGCCAATTTCCCCTTTCGGGCGTAATCAATGCATGCTTTTGCCGCTTCCGTAGCGTAGCCATTGTTCCAGTATTCTTTCGCAATTCTCCAACCGATCTCGACCCCGGGCGAAAATTCCGCATCAAAATCAAAATTATGGAATCCGACATAGCCTATAAATTTGCCTCCATTCTTCAATTCCACAGCATAAAGGCCATAGCCAAGGGCATTGTGCTCATTAACAATACGATCGTAGAACTGTTTTGTCTCTTCAAAAGAAAGGCATTTGGGCATATACTCCATCACATCCCCATTGCTGTTTATTTCTGAGAATGGAATTATATCATCTTCCCGCCAAGTACGCAGGATAAGTCGTTCGGTTTCAATCATCATGTCCACTTTCAAAAGATGTGACAATATTACTCCGACTGTAATTTAGCCAATGTTGTACCCGTGGTATTGCCATGACTTTTTTCTGTCTTTGACTTTGGATATGGCAGTTTATCCCAAAGCGTTTCAATGACTTCCAAAACCTTTCGGATATCGGTAAAATCAAGAATGTAAGCCTCTTTAGCCCCTTGATAGGGACATCCGGTTTCTGCATCAGCCATCAAATCGGCTATACATGGTAATTTCTTGACATATGCTTTGTTATCGCAAGCGGTAATCACGCATTTACCGTTGAGATATATAACGTAGTCACCCATCATCTCTCGGCTGCGGACATCGCCAAGCGGTCGGATTGCTCCACACACAAATTCTATAAATTCAACAGTACAGGCCATTGTTATCCGGGAAACAAGTTGCAGAACCCTTGCTTGTTGAACTGGTAGTACATTTCTATGCGCTCCGGCGTGTCGTTCTCGAGCAAGACAAGCAATTCTCTTGCAAATTCAAGCGTTGCCGAGCCGTTCGCAGTAACTATATTATTATCGCTGACGGCTTGGGCGTGGACATATCCGTCAGGATTAGTGTAATTTACGCCACCCCACAGTTTCAATTGCTCCAAGCCATTGCCCGTGTGGCTGACAGCATTGAGAAATCCATGCTTTGCCATAAACGAAGCCCCATTGCAGATTGCGCCTACAATCTTGCCACTCCCAATGGCCCGCTCAACAATAGGTACAACCCTGTCAGCAACAGGCGTAGTCCAGCTAAATCCGCCAATAAGCACCAGCGCCGCATAACAATCAGGCATCGTTTCAAACGAATAATCCGGCACAGTACGGAAGCCGCCTATGGATTTTACCGGCTCCAAAGTTGGGGCCACAACCTTGTTGACATACTTAGGATTTTCTTTCAGCGAAAACTCATCGGAAGCAATAGCCTGTGAAAGATACACCACCTCATTCGCTGCATAGTCAGGCAAGAGTATATATAGAATTTCGTTGCACATAATCTCTGTTAATTTTTCCATCGTTTCAGAAGCTGAAAGGATTTCAATGCAAGAGATCATACCTTTCCTTCTTTCAGAACATAGTGAACCGACTTAAGCCTGGCCACAGCTGCAAAGGTATGAAATTTTAAGGATTATAACCAATTAAGCATAACGGCTTTTGTGTCGAAACCAAATTGAGTGAAGCTTATACGTAAGAGAATGGCCATTAGGGTCTAATATCATACATTATTGTTTCCTCTGTCTTGTCTATGCTTTATTATAGTATCGAAATTACCGCGCCCCCAATCAATAAGGTTTTGGACAATCGGCAGTAGCGTCCTGCCCAGACCTGAAACCGAATATTCAACTCTAGGAGGCACATCCGGATAGAGCTGGCGGTCAAGAATCCCGTCGGTATATAGCTGGCGCAGGACTTGTGAGAGGACTTTCTCTGATATTGCAGGGATTGTCCGGTATAATTCGTTGAACCTCATAGGCTCTTTCTCCGAAACCTTAAGAAGCACCACCAATGCCCATTTGTTGCCCATCCATTCAAGCATGGGAGCGGCCTTACAATATTCATAGTCCAGTTTTTTCGCCATATTCTCTATGTCGGAACTTATTGGTTTTGCGCAATACAAACCTTTCGGTAAGGGTCAAACCAATTGGTAAGTTATTGATTTTGCACTGATTCTCATTTAATTTTGTGCTGTAAAATTAACGAAAATAATCGAAATATGATATATCCGCAACTCCATTTCACAGGCCAGGTGTGGCGTCCGCCATACGAAGCCAACTCGCAACTCCTACAGCTGACCTCCGGCTGCACATGGCACAAATGTAAGTTTTGCAGTCTCTACCACGGTACACCATTCCGCATGTCACCCCTGTCAGAAGTTGAAGACGATTTGAAAGTGATACGCCAATGGCAACCACGCGCCAGACGGATTTATATCACAGGTGCAAATCCTTTTGCCTTAAGCTACGACAAGCTGATGGATGTGGCCTTGTTACTCCGCAAGTATCTGCCTCACATGGTATCTTTCGGTATGTTTGCCCGTGTGACAGACATCACACCCAAATCGGTGGAAGAATTGAAAAACCTTCACCACCTCAAACTCGATGGCATCAATATCGGAATCGAGACAGCCCATGACCCGACACTTGACCGTATGGACAAAGGCTACCATGCCTCGGACATACTTGAACAACTGTCAAAACTCGATGACGCAGGAATCCGCTACAATGTGTTTTATCTCAACGGTCTTGGAGGAAAAGGCAACGGGGTGGCAAACGCAGCCGCAACAGTCGATGTGCTAAATCAACTTCATCCGTGCATCATCAACATCGTATCGCTGACCATCTTTCCGGAATCGCAACTATATCAAGAGGTGATTGATGGCACATATGAAGAAGAACCCGAAATTGAGCGTCTTTTGGAGATGAGGACACTCATCGACGGACTGAAGATAAAAGTCAACCTGCTGGGCCACCACGTTTCCAACACAGTACCTATCACAGGGGCATTGCCGGATAACAAACGCGCTATACTCCGAGAATTTGACAAAGCTATCGCGTCTTTCCCTGAGAATGAACTGAAAGCCTACCGTAACAGGATATGGCATCTGTGACCACCACGCCACGGATTTCACATCCTCATATTTATGTCCTCCTTCAAATCTGCCTCTTGTCAATCGCTTTGATTATTATCCGGCAGACTTTATCAAGAGGCATTACCCAGAATAAACCTTCTCCTTTTGCCATACGGTCTCGCGCCGTATCTGCTGTTTGGGTATCTGCCTATCCATGTTCCGGCATAATGTAATGGTTACGTAGAATATGAAGCATTTTATGCACCAAAGCGCTATGTAGCTATACATCAAAGGATTGTATTTTACATGGGTGTACGGATACGGACGGTTTGTGTACGGTTTTTTCCAACGATGTCAATGTTCTCTTTTTGCCTGGATTTCTGATGTCCCTTTCCAAAGGGGACGTGCGGATGATGCTCCGGGGGCATCTTTGGGGCGGGACGCGTTCGCCTGTGCGTCCCCGGCGGCTTTCTTAAGGCTGCCTGTCCCGGGAAACGGCCGTGCTCCGGGCGGGCGCGGGCCATCTACCGGCTTGTGCGGGGGCTTGCCAAAGGCCCGCCGCGTCGGGGCGCTTTCGCCGGCGCGCCCCGGGAGGGGTTGTAAGGTCCTCCCCTTCGGATTTCTCGCCTCCCCTGCACCGGTCGTGGTGCGGACTTATTGGTGTTGCCGCTGCCATCTTGGCCGTGTTTGGGTGGCTTAATATTGCAAATATACAACATCTAGAATACATTTGTCAAGTATTTATGCAATTATTTTTATGATTATTTTTTATTTTGTTGTGGATAAGGGGGATGGAGAATGCTAATTTTACAATTTTTTTGGAGGGTTTGTGGTTTCCTTGTCGGCTTCAATCGGCGTCCTTCAGACGCCATAGCTATATGGCATTGTTTTCCGGAGACACCTGGTGGTGTCCCCGGTTACTAGGAATCGAGGGTGTTGCAAAATTTTTATGAGATTTCAACTCTTGAACGTGGTGACCCGTCAAGAATTTTATTTTGACCACTTACATCGATTTCTACAACCAATGGGTACATCCTGACGGTTCTCCTTTCGCACCGACAATGTTTGGTGGCGCTTACATCAGATTCAATCTGTGTCGCGCCATAACCTCGACATAATGACGATGGCGGAATGCCTTTCGTGCCGGGAGCGCATCCTGAATATGAGGCGTTCTACAATGGACTTAGCGGTTTCGACAAGAAGCATTCAAACGCTTCCGCCGCTCACATTCCACGCTGACAAATCAGTAGGCAGTGTCAATGTTAAAACTCAAATACGGCCATTCCCAGCACATGGGAATATCCCACGGACTCTAATAATAACCGCCACCGAGAGAAGCATCAGCCTCCCTCGGTGGCGGTTATACCAAGTTCCCGACATTTCTGTCGGAGACTTGATTGTATGATTGAACTGTTTCTGAGATTGATGAGTTAAACGGCTTTATTCTGGTTTTATAATCAATACTTGGGAACCATTAAGATGCGGATAATGACGCAATGCAGCCTTTGATATTTGCTCCCAGATTTCTTCTGTAATTGTCTTTTTGTCGATTGTTAACTCAATCCTGGTATTGTTGAGAACTGACTGTTTTGGGAAAGCTACCTTATAAACATTACAGCAGTTTTCGTAACTGTTCTTTATCTCAATGGCTTCATAGGTCGCACCATCATTATAAAGCTTTGATGTTGTAGCCGGAGCCTTCTTACGCATATTCTTTTCTTTAAGGGTTATTACGGTCGTTGAATCATTTGATTCCAACATTTTGAACTTCAGTTCTCCAAACGACGGCAGAGCCGTCATGATGCAAAGTATTGCAATTATCAGTTGTCTCATTTTTGGTGGCTTTGAATGTTAAAGTCTGTCTATTTCGTCTTGACGGGATGTTTTGCCTTTGTATTTACCTTTCGCGGAATTTAGCACATAACGGATTGTCAGTGACACATAGCGCGAAGCTCCAATTCTATTTGAGGAGTAATTCACGGCGTTCGTGATGGTGTCGAATCTTTGTCGCCATGTGTTGAATATGTCATTTGCAGAAACTGTAAAAGTCCAGTTTTTCCATGTCTTATTCAGCGTTATTGAAGCCTGCCATGTACCACGGCTGTAAACTACATCCTGATTGCCGATTCCAAGACCGAATACGTTAAGGTAGGCATAAAAACCACCTGGAATGTCAAAGCGATTATTGAGTGACAGAGTATAAAGAGGCTTGTTGTATTTTCTTTTAGGTGTGCCATACTTCAAATCCTGAACATAGAATACACCTTGTAAGGTGGGATGCCAGAACCCGAAATCGAGTTGCTGGACAGCAACAAGTTGAAATGAACGATAATCAGGACGATTTACAGGATTCACTACATTTATACGGTCTGTATTGTCGTTGCGATACACGGATGCCACGTAGCGCCGATTCATTGTAAATGAACTTTGAAGAATAAATTTCTTGTAGTAAAGATTAAGACCTATTTTGTGATTGAGAGTTGATTTAAGTTCCGGATTACCCGTTTCCCAAAGTGTCGGAGTTACATAAATATATGTATTGTCAAGAGACTGATATCCGGGACGTGACACTGATGCTCGGTAATAGAGGCTCATTCTGATTGACGAATTGAAGGATATACCAATATTAGGAAGCCAGTCTGTATATTTTTTTGAAAGATCATGTCGAATTGTACTGTTTTGCTGGAAATCAGTGTTTGTAGTCTCTAATCTCAAACCGCCATAGACATTCCATCTTTCACTGGGGATCCAGTCAAAACCTACAAATCCGGCATAGAGGTTTTGCTTTACATCATCAGTTTCCGGCGTAATAAAGCCCTGATTATCCGTGGAGAAACCATAATAATCCTGTTTGTTGTGGGTATATGAGACATCTGCGCCTGCCTCCAATTCCACTTTGTTGAATTTTCTTGATAAAACAAGCTTCCCTGACCATAAAGAGCCATTGCTACGATTGGAATTAATGACAAAATTTTCAGTGTCATTTTCATCGATGCTCGAATTTGACCCGTTTAATGATTTGACGTAGTCTGCGTCTATCCGCAACCCAATATTGGCAGGGAGACTGAAGTTTCCGAATGTATTGACGTGGTGCATGGAGTTCTGCCTATTCAGGTCACTTACAGAAGCAATTATTTCTTCGTAATGCCGATAATCGGTTGTAGAATGGGCATTACCTGTGTAATGACTCTTTGGAGTACGCCGAAAAGTATATTTCATACCGACTGAATTCTTTCCAAAGTCATAGTTTAAGCCGGCATCAACCATCAGGGATTGACTTCTGCTTTTTGCTTTGGCATAAGTATCAGTCTTATACATCATACCGGCATCGCTTTCAGTTGAAAAACTTTCTGTATAATGCCGTTCTTGGGTGAAGCCGGAGAAACCGTATGAGAAATCTCCAAAAACGGTAAGTCCGCTTTCTGTGTGGTAATTCAGTGTCAAATCGCCTGATTCCGACCATTCTTCGCTGGCTGATACGTTTCCTGATGCAACAGCATGGAATCCTTCATTAAATTTCTTTGTGCGAATTAGAATGACGGATGTGACATCCGTTCCATATTTGGATGACGGATTTGTGATGATTTCCACATCAGATATATCCTCTGCTGAAAGAGTGGACAATTCACTTGTTGAACGTACAAGCCTGTTATTTATATAAATGACCGAAGAACCGTGACCAAGAACTGAAAGTCCACCACCGGAAGCGTCAATCATAGGTAGCTGCCTTATCGCATCCATCGCATTCCCAAGCTTGGCAACGGGATTTCCCTCCATTGAAATCTGTAATCCTCTTGAAGTGTTCCTGACATATTTCTTACTTGCTCTGACAACAATCTCACTCAATTCGTTGGAGTTTTCAAGCCATATTACAGAATCACAGGGAAGATTCACATTTGCACTTTTGCACCCAACTGATGAAATTGCAAGATACATACCCTTCTCTATCGGAGTATCGAAACCGAAGCATCCGCTCTTATCGGTAAGAGATGTGGCGATTATCACAGAATCCGGACGCAAGAGTTTCACTGTTGCAAATTCCACTGGGATGGAATCTGAAACTGATATGACTCGCGCCGAAATTGAACGCGTCTGCGCTATTGCAGGCATATACGCGACAAGTGCACAAATAATTAAATTGAGTATTTTCCCTTTCATATTCGGATGGTTTTGAGTTTCTGATTTTGACAATGCAAAATTAGGAACACATTACCTAATTCACCGAATATCAGGCAGGACAATGACGTGACACAACTCGAATGTCACGCTTTTGTCCCGGAATCAGGTTATCGTTGGAAGAAAAACAAGAATATCGACTCCGGGAGTTTTTGCTTGATCCTGCTCTTGCGTCGCCTTAAAGCTTCTTCGGATGACCCCATTGCAACAGAGATTACCTCTTTACTGCATCCAACATAATTCATCGTGCAGAAAACACAGTCATCATTTGTCAGTCCGGGAAAAGCTTGTCGGATATCTGAACAACAACCGGAGAACCTTCCGAC
>VSPW01000064.1 GCA_009775535.1 Muribaculaceae bacterium | reverse complement strand
CATTAAGTACTATGTGTAAGAAAGTCAAGGACGCCGGGAGGCGTCCTTGACTATTTATGTCACTCAACATCCAATGGGATGTCAGCGTATTCCGACTGTATCGCGGGGAACAGATATGTTGTGGCGGGTGAATATTCGCTCTGCCGAAGAGGTGAATGCACGGCAACGGTCGCGCCACGATGCGGGGATGCCATCCGACATGGCAGGATACAGTCTGTAGCCTGACACACCGCCAGCAGGCGGCACTGTAAATACAAGACTGTAGGACGCTTTGGCGAAACGGGCGACCCCATCGTCGCCGCGGCGCAACACAGCCTTTACCATAGCCCCTCCACGGGTATCTGTGGTCTTCATGTTTGAGATAAAGTTGCCTAACGAATAGACCAACAGGACGTCCTTTCCATACTTCTCACTATGACGTACTTCCATTGGCTGTATGACGTGGGGATGTCCGCCTATTATAAGGTCGACCCCCTGACCAACAAGAAAGTCGGCCAATGCTTTCTGTGACGGATGCGGCAAAAGCTTATATTCCACGCCCCAATGTACGGCCACAGCCAATATTTCCGCACCAGCAGCACGGGCGGACTCTATATCGGATGCCATCAGGTCTGTGTCTATATAATCGACAACGGCATCACCCTTTACAGTGAGCCCATTTGTCCCATACGTGTAGTTAAGGAATCCAATCTTTATGCCCTTTATGTCCTTGACCATAGGCAGTGTCCGCTGCCGTGACTCCCCATCATGATATGTGCCAAGATGGTCGACCCCTAATGAATCAAGGACAGATATGGTACGGTGAAGCCCCTTGTCCAGACGGTCGAGCGTGTGGTTGTTTGCGGTAAGCATCATGTCGAATCCGGCATCGCGTAGCGCCTCCGCATAGCTGTCGGGAGAACAGAAACACGGGTATCCAGTGAAACCTCCAGCCCCGAGGGTTGTCTCCAGGTTTACTACTGCATAATCCGCAGCTGAAATATATGGGGCTACGGCATCGAAACATCCGTCATATCCATAAGAACCATCAGGACGTCTGGCGGCATCAAGCTGTCCCTGATGCTGCATGGCGTCCCCGGCAAATACAAGCGATACCTCCTGCGGCGTCAGCACAAGGGATATCAGTTGTACTATGAACGGCAGGATGGTGGACATGGCTCAGTAGGGTAAATCAATATATGGCATGCGTAGCAGCCAGAAGCGTGTTCCTCATCAAGGATACAATCGTCATCGGCCCTACCCCACCCGGAACCGGGGTTATGAATGAACATTTTGGGGCGACATTGTCGAAATCCACATCGCCGCGCAGACGGAAGCCGCTTTTGCGTGTGGAATCGGGCACACGTGTAGTCCCAACATCAATGACGGTTGCACCTTCCTTTACCATATCGGCTGTGATAGTCAACGGCCTGCCCAAGGCCGCGATGAGTATATCCGCCTCACGCGTGACTGCGGCAAGATTTTCAGTGGCACTATGACAGACGGTGACAGTAGCATCGCCGGGATAGCCTTTCTGCATCATAAGTGTGGCAACTGGCTTACCGACAATGTTGCTGCGCCCGACAACCACGCATTTTTTGCCGCGGGTAGGCACATTGTAACGGCGCAACAGTTCGACAATACCAGCCGGTGTGGCCGATACGAAACATGGAAGGCCAATGGACATGCGCCCTACGTTGACAGGATGGAAACCATCGACATCTTTGCGGTAGTCAATAGCCTCGATGACAGCCTGTTCGGATATATGTCGAGGCAATGGCAACTGGACTATGAATCCGTCGACCTCAGGATCGCGGTTAAGCTCATCTACTGTTTCAAGCAGCCTTTCCTGTGTGACATCGTCCTCAAAACGTATAAGGGTCGAGCGGAATCCGCATTCCTCGCACGCCTTCACCTTGCTTGCCACATAAGTCTCGCTACCGCCGTCATGGCCAACAAGCACGGCGGCAAGATGCGGCCTGCGCTCCCCATTTGTGACCATACGCTGCACTTCGGCCGAAATTTCGGCCTTTATATCCTGTGATACCTTCTTTCCGTCAATAAGCTCCATATAATTATGCGTTTAATATATTGATTACCGTCTTCCCATCTGACGCATCTGGCGCATCTGCTTCATCATCTTCATGGGATTCTTCATCGCTGTCGCAGCCTTCATCATCTTGCGCATGTCCTCGAACTGCTTTACAAGACGGTTCACTTCCTGTATAGGCCGTCCTGAGCCTTTGGCTATACGCTGGCGGCGGCTACTGCTGGTGCGTCCGGAGGTCACAATCTCAGGGGTCTCACGTTCGGCCTTCGTCATGGAGTTTATGATGGCTTCTACTCCGGCAAACGCATTGTCGTCGATGTCTATATCCTTTATAGCCTTGCCTACACCGGGTATCATGGAGGCTAGGTCCTTTATGTTGCCCATTTTCTTAATCTGCTGTATCTGGGCATAGAAATCGTTGAAATTGAACTGGTTCTTGGCAATCTTGCGTTGAAGGTCGGCTGCCTGTTTCTCGTCATATATCTGCTGCGCGCGTTCAACCAATGTCACGACATCGCCCATGCCAAGTATTCGCTTGGCCATGCGGTCGGGGTGGAAAGGCTCAATACCGTCAAGCTTCTCGCCAGTACCGATAAACTTGATAGGCTTGTTGACAACAGTACGGATTGAGAGTGCGGCTCCTCCGCGTGTGTCACCGTCCAGCTTGGTCAGCACGACACCGTCGAAATCGAGGCGTTCGTTAAATTCGCGTGCAGTATTCACGGCGTCCTGTCCAGTCATCGCATCGACAACAAACAGCACTTCCTGCGGGTTGATGGCATTCTTGATGTTCTCAATCTCATCCATCATCTCGCTGTCGACAGCAAGGCGTCCGGCGGTATCGACTATCACCAGGTCAAGATTGTTGGTCTTTGCATACTTGATGGCATTCCTGGCAATCTCAACTGGATTTTTTGATCCCTCTTCAGTATATACAGGCACGTCTATCTGTGACGCCAGCACCTTGAGCTGCTCGATGGCTGCCGGACGGTACACATCGCATGCGACCAGCAACGGATGACGGCCTTTCTCGCTTTTGAGCTTTTTTGCAAGCTTTCCTGTAAAGGTGGTCTTTCCTGAACCCTGAAGTCCGGACATAAGTATTACTGCCGGAGCGCCTTTTAGGTTCACCGGGGCAGCCTCAGTGCCCATAAGTTCCACAAGCTCATCATGGACAATCTTCACCATCAATTCCTGGGGCTTGATGGCATTGATAACATTCTGGCCCATCGCCTTTGTCTTGACGGTGTCTGTGAAATTCTTGGCCACCTTGAAGTTGACGTCGGCATCAAGAAGAGCACGGCGCACTTCCTTGAGGGTCTCGGCTACGTTTATTTCGGTAATTTTGCCCTGTCCCTTCAGGACCTTAAGGCTACGTTCAAGTTTCTCGCTTAGATTGTCAAACATATTATGGTTGTGGTCTTTATGTTAGAAATTGGGTCTGTTTTCAAGCCTGAGCCAGAAGACTACAGACGATTCGTCTCAGTATCAGGAAAAATCACTTTCGGCACAAAACCTTCAGCCTCTTCAGGGGTCATCAAAGCATAGCTCATGATAATCACTATGTCGCCTGGCTGCACCTTTCGCGCCGCAGCGCCATTGAGGCATATCACACCTGAACCGCGTTCGCCGGCAATGGTATATGTGTCGAAACGCTCACCGTTGTTATTGTCAACAATATATACACGTTCCCCAGGCAGTATGCCTGAGGCTTCGAGCAGGTCTGCATCGATGGTTATACTGCCTATATAATCCAGCCGCGCCTCGGTGACGGTGACACGGTGTATCTTTGATTTCATTATCTGAAGCAACATGGCATTCTCAATATTTGATGTTGTCGATAAGACGCACGTCGCCGGCATAGACTGTTACACATCCGACAGCTCCGGCAGCAGCTTCATCCCATGCCCCGACCGGCTGCATGGATAGCGCATCGACTATTTCATAATATTCCACTTCGAGCCCTTCCAGTGCGTTGATGGCATCCACTACATAGGCCTTTACATCAACGACTGATGCCCCTTCAGACTTCATGTCCACACTACGGGTAAGTATCTTATGAATCTGCGGCGCTACGGCACGGTGTTCCGGAGTCAGCCTCACATTACGGCTCGACATTGCCAATCCGTCCTCTTCCCTCTTGATAGGGCACGCCACAATCTCAAGGCTGAAGCCCTCGAGCTGCACCATCTTACGTATCACTGCTATCTGCTGGAAATCCTTCTCTCCAAAGTATGCACGCGTGGGATTGACTATAGCAAACAGCTTGCTTACTATCTGGGCGACACCGTTGAAATGCCCCGGGCGCATAGCCCCTTCCATAACCTGGGCAACCGGTCCGAGATCGAACTGCCGATTGTCCTCCTGCGGATACATTTCCGAGACTGTGGGCACGAACGCGAAATCGACATCAGCCTGACGCAACAGCGCACAGTCTGCTTCCTCGGTACGTGGGTATGTACGCAAATCCTCAGGATTATTAAACTGTGTGGGATTTACAAATACAGACACCACTACTATATCATTCTCGCGGCGGGCCCGCTCTATCAACGACATATGGCCGGCATGTAGGGCGCCCATCGTTGGAACGAGACCTATGGTACGGCTCTGGGCATGCAAGGAGGCCAAACGCTCCGACAGCTGCCCTACTGTGGTTATTATTTCCATGTTTATGATAAAAAACCTATACTGATAATTATCAGGGTGCAAAATTACGCATTTAATAATTCAGACGCAAATTTACCACCACGTATGTTCGTTTTTTACCTCAACAAAAAATTACGAAAATAGCATTAAGTCCCGGATATTGCATGTATCCGGGACTCCTTAGTCTAATCTCCTATTGCAGGGGTGAATATTTACTATCTTGACAGGCGGTATACCTTGGTTTCGTGGGAAGCCACATCCACATTCATTATCCCTTCATGCACACCGGCATCTGTACGGGCCTGCAAATCGCGCACTTTATATGGAATATCCGCATCCAAGGCATCAATCCTTGAGAAATCTATGATATACTCCTGTGTTTTATCTCCCATATTAAGGACTGCCACTGCCACATCGCCATTTGCCAGGTCCTTGAAATAAAGCTGCACTCCATTGGCATCTTCCCCAATGAACTCCGCCTGCTGTCCCATAGGGTCTTGATTAATTGCAATAAGCTCCGGATTGGTCATAATAGCAAGGTCGTCTTCCGCTATCGGCTTACGCAGGTCAAATGAAAGTGTAAGCGGTGAAGACCACATGCACCACATAGCAAATTGCGTCCGGTATTCCGTCTGGGTCATTCCTGGGGCGCCTTCCACAAGGTCGTTTGACGATTTGCCTTTACCATGTATGCCCACACACATCATATCGGCATCATTGAAACGGTTCACACCGGAATATGGCCAAATGTCCTTCATCCCTTCAACACTCTGCACGATACCTATGCCGCCAGGCGTGCCGTTCCACCCATCGCGGGTGTCATATGTACACCGCCATGTTGTAGCGCCTGTCTCCGCTCCCCATTTCCATGGCTCACGTGCGCCCCATTCACACATATATAATAATATATCGCGTCCGGATGACTTAAGGGCGTCACCCATTGCCTTGTATCGGGTATATGCTGAAAGTGCATCATCGGCGCCGTCCACAAAACAATAATCATATTTCAACAGATCGACGTCCCATCCTGCATATGCCTTTGCATCGACTTCCTCAAACCCATACGAACCGAAGCATCCGGCACAGGTCTTGGACCCTGCATCGGAATATATTCCGAATTTCAATCCTTTTGAGTGTACATAGTCGGCAACAGCCTTCATTCCGTCCGGAAATTTGATGGAGTCGGGCGATGGGAATCCAGTGCCTTCCTCTCGGGCCTTTGCTTGCCACAAGTCATCAATTACAAGATAATCGTATCCGGCGTCCTTGAGTCCGGTAGAGACCATCGCATCGGCCACAGTCCTGACGACCTCATCGGAAATATCGCCTTCTACCACATTCCAGCTAAGCCATCCCATAAACGGAGTAGGCTGCTGGAGATCCGGACTTACCGTTAGGGAAACCGTCTCTTGCACCGTAGAGTCTCCATTCTCCACATTTACTTTGTAATAATATTCACCCGGAATATCAACGACACCTTCCACCAGCCGACGTGAGGCATTCCATACCAACCCTTCCGGCAATCCAGACACGCTTACCTCGGCCATTGCGTCTACCGGACGTATCTTGTGCATGAACCTGACACCAGGCAGGGAATATACTTTTTTGGCACAAGCCAGATGTCCTTCTTTTTCCTTAAGGAACGCAACTCCATTGTCTGAGGCAAACACATCCTGTGCTCCCACTACAACCGAAGCCGAGACGGCTACAGCGACAAAAATATTCATAAAATTCATAGAGGTCTGTAAATATTGTGAGATTTTAATATATGGTTACAAATTTAATGAAATTCTATAATTTTTGTACATAAAAATTATTTTAATATCGCCATGTATCCATATATACGGAAAAATAGGACTGCCATGGGTATTTAGAATTAATTTTTCATACAAAAATATAATGGGATGCATGATGTTTACCACATCTATGAACCGCCACGATTTATATTACAACCTGTTGTCATATAATCATAAATTTCCTGTATCGGTGATTACAGGGTAGCCGAAAAGCCCCGTGCGCATACAGAATGACGTATGGCTTCCGACCTTGACCCTATTGTAGTGCCCAAGAGGAATTTCCATGTTTTTAACACCTCCGCCTGGTATGCTTACCGATACATGGTAAGTATTGTACTTTCCATCTGGAACCATCCGTCCGCGGCGCAAACGGCGGTAACGGGTACGCTGTTCTGTATATTTACGTGTAACAGTCACCGTGACCTCCTTGACCGAAGCCTCGTCAGCCACGCAATAATTAAGGCCAAGAAAACCAAAATATGAGACAGCGCCTACTGCCACGGCAATAGATAGCCTATTTATCAGCCTGGAATGGCATCCAGGTATAATCCGCCACCTGTCCCAAGCCAGCCACAATGCAATGGCAGTAACAATAAAAGACACGCATACCGGGATATACCATGCAATCATTGTACGGCCATACAGGGCAACGCCTCCGCCAAATAAGAATAAAGCTGCCATGCCACCCAGGACCAACGACACTACCGACTTCTTTTTCATTGCAAAAACGTGTGTTATGATTTTTAGCGTAAATTTAAGACAAAAAATTGTAACTTTGCAGGCATATTAATATCAAATGTATTTTCAACCAGTTATTATGTTCAAAAATCTCACTAAATGTCTTATCGCGCTCATGTGCCTGGCATGCGCAATGCCGGCAAACGCGCAATTCAATTTGAAAAAAGCTACCGGTGGATTGAAAAAAGTGGCCCAAGCCGCCACCCTTACCGACGAACAGATGGTAGCTTATGTAAAAGAATATATTGAATGGATGGACGCCAACAATCCGGTGCTTCCTGATGATGACCCATACGTTATACGCCTTAAGGGTCTCACCGAAGGCATTACTGAAGTGGAAGGCATGCCGCTAAACTTCAAAGTGTACCACGTCATTGACGTGAACGCGTTCGCATGCGCCGATGGCAGCATCCGGGTGTTCTCATCGCTGATGGACATCATGTCGGACGAAGAGCTTCTTGGCGTAATCGGCCATGAAATCGGCCATGTCGCCCACAAGGACTCAAAGAAAGCTTTCAAGACGGCATTGCTTACTTCTGCGCTCAAAGACGGAATCGCTTCTACCAGCAACAAGGCAGCCGCCCTTACAGACTCCCAGTTGGGCAGCCTCAGCGAAGCCCTTGTTTCGGCAAAGCATTCACAGAAGGCCGAACGTGCGGCCGACGATTACGGATATGAATTCCTGAAAAACGCCGGCAAGAACCCATGGTCGATGGCCCTTTCTTTCCAGAAGCTAAAATCACTGCAAGGTGACGCCAAGACCAGTAAGATAAACCAGCTTTTCTCCAGCCACCCTGACCTTGACGAACGCATCGGGCGCATGGAAAGCCGTGCAACAAAAGAAGGAATAGAAAAACCGACCTCAACAACGGAAAAATAAACAACTATACCTCAACAATTGAATCCGCCCCGGAAAAATGTTAAATTCCGGGGCGGATTGTTTTTGCATGCCTGCACTGTAAGGACTTCTTTAAAGGGAGAGGTTGGCAGCCTGATTTGGTTGAATATTTGAATTGTCCGCCATGATATAAATTATTAGCAGTTATGGTCGTCGGGAAAGTGTTGCAGGCATTTCCGTGTTCACCATCTGAAAAGATGTCTCTGCAATTGACATCATATCAATACAACGGCAAAATTACGAAAATAGATTCACCGATAAAAGCCTGTCATTCAGATATTCACAAACTTTACAAACGGGGCGATTATTTATATATGCCCTTTTTCCCTGCCATTCACTCATATGCCACGAAATCCATATAAATATTTGATCCTTTTTCCAACCGTGCCGATATTTATATATTGGCTCTTATTGGCTTATGTTTTTCAGCATATTCCATTGCTAAGCCAGAAAAAATCGCTAATTTTGCAGATAAGAAAAAGTAACGCTAATCTGAAAATGACCAATCAGTTATAAGCAAAGATATACGGCTAGAGCCGAAAACTTGAGAACTCCATCGCTGTCGTTACAGGCTTTGGTCGGCCTTCAGATGCTACGAGGAAATTTCCTGCTTATGGCTATGCACCCATGCACTTCGCAAAATCACACAACAACTAATCAATCAAAGTATGAGCAAATTATTTAAATTGCTTGCTTTCCTCATGGTTGGCATTATCGCAAGTGGCTATACCGCACATGCTGCTGCGCCAATTGATGTTATCTTGGATGATATCGTTTATCGCATCAATTTGAATGAAGAAACGGCAGAATGCCTAGGTTTCTCATCATCCTCTCATGCTGAGGTTTACATTTCGTCAACTGTAGACTATGATGGGAAATCATATCCAGTTACATCCATTGCCTCGAAGGCATTTGAGAGTAATGGCTTGACAAATATTGTCATTCCAAATTCTGTAATTTCTATAGGAGTAAGTGCTTTTGAGTCAAATAGAGCGCTAAGCAGCATAACACTCAATGAGGGTTTAAAGGATATTAAGGCAAGAGCTTTCTATGATTGTAGGAAACTGGCATCTGTAACTATCCCCAATTCCGTAATCACCATTGGGAACAACGCGTTCGACAGATGTTCTGAATTAAAAACGTTGATTCTTGGAAACTCTTTAAAAGAAATAGGAAATCAAGTTTTTAGCGGAGCCGGAATCACCTCTGTTAAATTCGGTTCTTCAATTGAGTCTATAGGTTGGTACGCATTTTCCGGTTGTACGGTTACCTCTTGCGTTTTGGCGGGGGCGGGGGGGGGAGTTGGGGA
>VSPW01000063.1 GCA_009775535.1 Muribaculaceae bacterium | reverse complement strand
ACCTACGCCCTAAGGTGACTCCTACTGTTCCGGATTCACTGCCTGAAATTCCGGTGGATATATTCATGCCTCCTTCTGAAGCGCTATCACAAACTGTAGATTACCAGCTTCTGGATAAGAATATTGAGGCCAAAAAGCTGGAAAAGAGGATAGAAATAGGGAAGAACTTGCCTACGGTGGCGTTGGGGGCAGGATGGTTCTATCACGATGTGTTACGTCAAAACCATAATTTTGGGGCTGTTATGGTGGCGGTAAATATACCTTTGTCCGGATGGTGGGGCGGTTCGCATGCCATACGTAAAAAGAAACTTGCATTGGAGATAGCCCAGACTGAGTTTACAGACCTTAGCCAGAAACTTGAAATCGGTATGCAAGACAAATGGAATGACCTTACGGCAGCCCACCGTAAGATGGCGATAGCCCATGAGGCAATAGTGCAAAGTGCAGAGAACTTAAGGCTTAACCGTGCATATTATGATGCCGGGATGTGCACTGTAACAGATATGCTAGATGCTGAGGCGCTTAACCGCCAGGCAATTGACAATTATACTGCTTCCTATGGGGCATTTCGGATTGCTGTTGAAGAATATCTTAATGCTACCGGGCAGCAGGATTATAATTTGACATCAGAACATAAGCAATGAAACGGCCATGACCAGCATACCGCCGACAAATCCGGCTATCGCAAAGTGGTGGTGTCCGTATTCTTCGGCAGATGGCAAAAGTTCATCGATTGATATGTATACCATGATTCCAGCGACAGCTGCAAGTACAATGGCCGAAATCGACGGATTCCAGAAATGCATCAATACGAGCATTGCCAGCAGCGCTCCGGCAGGTTCGGCAAGTCCGGACAGGATAGACCATTTCAGTGCTTTCCCACGGTTACCAGTGGAGTGGTAAATAGGGACGGCCACAGCGATTCCTTCTGGTATATTGTGTATCGCGATTGCCACCACAATCGGGATTGCTACATCGAGTCCATCCAAGGCTGCGACAAATGTGGCCACACCTTCAGGAAAATTGTGAATCGCGATAGCTATACCTACCATGAATCCTGTCCGGTGCATGTGGGCAGTTCCCTGTTGGGATGTAACTGCAGGTGACATCTCTTCAACCATATGCATTTCGTGCGGGTTCTCCTTTTCGGGTATAAGCCAGTCGATAAGAGCGATAATCCCGATTCCCGAAAAAAATGAAACAATTATAGCCACCATTCCGCTTTTTCCAGGCATCGTGGTTGAAATTTCTGAGATGGCTTGTGGCATTAGATCCATGAACGATACATAGATCATAACTCCTGCCGAAATGCCTAGTGCGCACGACAAGAAGCGGGTATTGGTGTGCTTGCAAAGGAAGGCCATCAGAGCTCCGGCAGATGTGGCCATTCCAGCCAGAAGAGTCAGGCCCAATGCGATCAGAATAGTGTCAATAGAAGCGTCCATATAGTTTATGATTATGTCCTTAATAACGTTTTTTGTGATAATCAAGTTGTATATGCCAAAAATAGTGATTAATTTTGAGGCATAAAAACAATCCGCCATCAATTACGCCATATATTAATGTCACGCGAAATACCAGCCGAAGATTCACAGTTGATAGAGCGCCTGCGCGATCCTCGCCAGTGCCGTGCTGCATTCGGTGAGGTGATAAGGGCGTATTCAGAGCCGCTATATTGGCAGATAAGGCGTATGGTTGAGAACCATGATGATGCCAATGACCTTCTCCAGAACACATTTATGAAGGCGTGGCAATCGCTGGAGAATTTCCGTGGCGATGCGAAGCTGACAACATGGCTTTATAAGATAGCCATCAATGAGAGTGTCACATTTCTCTCACGTGAACGTAGGCGGCAGAATGTTTCACTTGATGATGAGGAGTCTGGCCTGTTGAAAGGCATAGAAGCCGATGGGTATGTCGATGGCGACAAACTAGCTGGGCAGTTGCGGGAGGCAGTCGCATCCCTACCGGAAAAGCAGCGTCTTGTGTTCAATATGAAGTATTATGATGAGATGAAATACGAACAAATGTCGGAGATACTTGGTACAAGTGTAGGAGCTTTGAAGGCATCGTATCATCTTGCCGTAAAAAAAATAGGGCAATATATTGAAGACCACAATTAAACCATTTTGCAATCCGGTAGTCTGAACTTATATAAGAACCAGATAACACATAACAAGTCATGAAATCCAAAAAGAGCGACATACTTGACGAGGTGGGACGCCGCGACGGGATGACAGTCCCGGAAGGCTACTTCGCCGATTTCAACTCCAGGATGGAGCGGATGTTGCCCCCTACGGACTTTGAACGCAGTGAACCTGGGCCTGTAGTATTGGAATCGCCAGGCCGATGGCAGCGGATTCGGCCATATGTATATATGGCGGCAATGTTTGCCGGGGCATGGTGCATGCTGAAGATGTTTTCGCTTATGTCTCCTTCGGCCGATGGCAAGATGAGTTTCCGTGAAGATCCCATTGTGGCTGAGGCTGTAAGCAATGATGCATTCATTGATGCATATTATATTGATGATTACAATCAATATGACATGTATGAAGATATTGTCGGCGACAGCCTCGATATGGCCTACATGCCGGAAAATATTGAGGATATAATGGATAATTAATTCAACAGGATATGAAACGTCATATATCATTAATAATCATCCTGGTGATGGGCCTGCAATTGTGGACCGCAATGGCGCAAAGGCAGTTGTCGGAGGAAGACCGTCAGCGTTGGACTCAGAAGATGCGCCAATACAAGCATGATTTCCTGATAAAGGAGCTTGATTTGACGCGGGAGCAACAAAATGAATTTTTTCCCCTATACGATGCTATGGAGGATGAGGTGAATTCACTGACAATACAGACCCGCGAACTTGAGAGCAAGATAGCCGCTTCTGAACGGACATCAGATGTGGAATATTCCTCTGCAGCTAGGACTTTTTTTGAGCAGAAAGGCAAAGAGGCTGAGATAGAGATGATGTATTTTGAGAAATTTGAAAAAATATTGACTCCACGCCAGCTTTTCAAACTCCGTGCTGCAGAACGTCATTTTACAGGAAGGGTATTACGCCACCATGGCCGTCTTAGGGCTCCTGCCGATAGGGACAGTGGAGGTAGGCCTCCTCGAGATTCCAGGCGATGAAATCAGAGAAACTTAAAATTTTGGCAATATAATGCATCTGCAATAAATAAATCTGAACTTTATTTTTTGTATTCAGAAACATTCTCCTCACTCCGTGATAATGGTCTTAGAAATCTATTTCTAAGACCTTTGTCGTAAAATAAGTGTTATTGTAGTTAAGGGAATAAGGTATCAGGATTGTAGGATACTGGTGCATCTTTTTAGAATATCTCATGTGAATGTAACCAAAATATTGACGTTATGTCCAGACAAGTAAATTTTTGCCGCCGTTTGCGTGCGGTATTTACAGTGGTGATGGCTTCCATTGCCTTATCAACAACTAATTATGCCATGGCTCAAAAATCAGTAAGTCCTCCTGACTTTGCCTATCCGAAGACGGTGTCAGCCAATGCCAAGAAATCATTGGAGAAGGCATTGGCTAAAAATGATAGTGAAGGGGTGCTCCGTTATTTGATTGAATATACAACGGCAGAGAATCTCATCACAAATGAAAATTTTGCGGCCACTGCATCTAAGATTTCCGAGGTGGCAGAGAATGAAAAGGACGTTGTCGTCAAGGCCCTTCTGAATGTCCTTCTTGCAGAAGATTATTTGAATTTCTATCAAAAGAACAGATGGGAATATGACCGCCGGAAATTGCCGCTTTCTCCTTTGCCCGATACTGTGTCGCAGTGGAGTGGAGACCAATTCCGCCTTAAGATATATGGACTGTTCTGTGATGCATTATCGCAGCCAGCCACATTGCAGGCGGCTTTATTGTCTTCGTATGGCCAGGTAATTGACAGTAATGACTTGACTGCTATATATTTCCCTACCATATATGATTTCGTGGCAGTACGTGCATTGGAAGCCATGGACGCGTGGAATAAGGTTGGAGATGCTGAACCTAAGGAATATTGCCGTCAGTTGCGTCAGCGGTTATTGGATTTCCATAAGGGGGACGTCGCCCCTGAAATATATTGGACATTAAACAGAGACAGTGGCTCTAAGTTGGATATTGCAGCCATGGAGGAGTTGTATGGCAGGTATGAGAAGAGTGAGTACTCTGGCGATGTCCTTTCCGATATTCCGGTTTATTCCCTCTCTTTGCCAAACAGAAAGTGGCTAGCCTCAAAATTGACGTATAACATCGGTAGGTTTCCTGATTATTGGAACATCAATTCATTGAAGAATAGCCTGAAATCACTTACAAATCCAGGACTGACGGTTTCGTTACCTAAAAATATGGTATCTCCGGGAGTCCCATTTAAGATAACTGTGAAATCAGAAAACTGCACATCAGGCAAGGTGTCGATATATAGGGTATATCCAGGTAAATATTTTGATTACAAGCAGTATAAGGATCTTAGAGAAAAGGATAAGGTAGCAGAGTTTCCGGTTGTATGCGACAGTGTTGCGCCTTTCGGATATAGCTATAATATTGAGGCAAGCCTTGATAAGATTGGTTTTTATGTTATAGTACCAACGATTTCCGGAGAGCTTCCCGAGCAGGACATGTATCAACTATTGCAGTGTACAGATTTGATGGGTTTGCAGCTTACTGGTGGGAATGACCGGTATATGTACCTTACACTTGATCCTGTTACAGGGAAGGCTGTAGGTAATGTAGATGTAGAGTTCAATAGTTACAGATATTCAAAGGGACGCAAGATTTCGGAGGACATAAAACTTGGGCGTACTGATGCCGATGGATGGCTGGGACAGATAGCTTCGCGTCAGGAATATCTGCGTGGACAGTACATCGCAAAGAAGGGGGCTAGCTTGTACGTGTCACCCAATACGGCGTTGCCTACATATTATAAATCCCATTCAGAAGACCGTAGTTATAGTGCCGACGGGTACACATCGTTGGCATTATATCGTCCCGGAGATAGGATGGAGTTCGCTTTTGTTGTATCTTCTATCCTTAATAATGATTCCAGGTTGGAGCAGGAAGCGCGTCTGCGTGCCATATTGAAGGATGCAAATTACAGCCCCGTAGATACTCTGGATTTGACTTCTGATTCTTACGGGCGCGTATATGGTGCATTTACTTTGCCAAAAGCGGGACTTACTGGCCTCTTCTCAATTGATTTGGAGATACATCCGGATACCGATGATGAGGATTCGGTAGGATCTGTATCGTTCACTGTCAGCGATTATAAGTTGCCTACATATTATGTAGAGGTAACATCGGTAAAGAAAGACTACCCTGCAAAAGGGGATGTAACCCTGGGGGGACGTGTGCGTACATATAGCGATTTTCCTGTTGCCGGTGCGGAAGTAAAAGTCAATCTTGAGTCAGCTGAACGCATGCGCTGGTGGTTCTCGCCTAATGGTGATGATATATATTCAACAGTCCTAACTACAGATCAGGAGGGTAAATTTTCTGTGACGTTCACTTCCGGTATACTCTCGCGCAATACAGACAGTCCGGATACGCGCTGTTTCCAGGCCAAGTTTGACGCTGTATCTCCTACCGGTGAAAGTCGGACAGCAGAAAAATATTTTACGACAGGGCGTCCTTACATGATCAATCTTTCAATGGAAGGCAACGTTGATGTATCGCGTCCGTTTAGCGTTGATATCCAGGTGATGGACGATGAGTATAAACCTGTGAAAGGCCTGGATATAGACTATAAGCTGATGGATGATGATGAAAAGGTTGTGGCAGAAGGCAGGTTTTCCACTTCAGATCCGGTGGTTGACCTGTCGGCAGTACCAGCCGGTGAATATGAATTTGTGGTATGCACTGCTGATACAGCTATGGCTGAGTCACAGACACACGATGTGACAATATACCGTCCTACAGACAAAATTCTTCCTAACAGTGACGCATTATGGATACCTAAACTTAGGTATAAGTTTGGTAATGACGGAAAGGTAAAGGTGCTTTATGGCACAGGACAAGGCACAACAGAGGTATATGCCCTGATTTCTTACGGAAATAACCGTTTTGATAAACGGGTGCTGACATTAAAGCAGGGTTATCATGAATTGGAAATTGGCCTTTTTGACAAGGAGTGCCAGACTGTGGATGTCACTATGTTTACGGTCAAAGATTTCAGTATAGATTCATATCATGTGACTCTGGTTAATGATGCCAATTGCCGTGGGGTGCGTCTGGAGGCTGAATCGTTCCGGGATCACCTGATTCCGGGGACTCAGGAGACTTGGAGTTTCCGTGTTGTAGACAAGAATGGTAATGGTGTACAGTCTGCATTGCTGCTTGATGTGTATAACAAAGCATTGGATGAATTGGAGGCGCAATATATAAGGTCACCTAATTTCTTGCGTCGCGATATCGGAGGTACTTCATATATGATTACTCCTGGACATATAGGCTCATTGTCAAGCCGTGTGAATTCTATGTATAAAATGCTTGACACTAGGGGGCTATTTAAACCACAGTTCGATTATTATGGGTATGGCCTTGGACTTTCGCTATATGGTCTCCATATACGCGGTGGCGGTGTGCAGAGAAAGATGATGGCTACTGCGGCATCTGCAAAAGAAGACGCAGTTGTCCAAGAGATGGCTATGGAGCAAACGGAAGCCTTGGACGATGTAGTGACTATGGCATATGGCGTGACAAACGGTGTATTGTTGGAATCCGTTGTCGTTAAAGATGTTGTGGAAAACGGTCAGTCGGTTGATACAGAAAATCAGGCATTTGAATACCGTGATATGGAGACTCCGTTGATGATGTTCCGCCCCATGTTGACTACTGATGAAAATGGTGTTGCAAGGTTACAGTTTACTGTTCCTAATGCAAATGCAACTTGGATGTTGAAGATGATATCGTGGAGTGAAGATCTTGATGTGTCTTCTTTGTCCCATGAGTTTATTGCATCGAAGCCATTGATGATACAGCCTAATGCTCCACGATTCATGAGGGCTGGTGATACTGCTGACATATTGGCTATGGTGATGAACAATGCAGACAGTACAGTGTCAGTGACTGTAAATATAGAGCTGTTTGATCCGGTGACAATGGAGGTGAAGCGTACGGAGAAATTCCAGCTGGAAGTAGCGGCAAAGGCGTCCGCTACTGTCAGGACCGGGGTCCAAGCCTCTGACACAGACGCAGCATTGGGATTAAGGTTCAAGGCTTCTACAATGTTATTTGCGGATGGTGAACAGTTTGTAATTCCGGTGATTCCTGTGGAAGAGCAGGTTATTGAGTCTTATCCGTTCTATATGTCACCGTCCCAGACAGAATATTCGGCTGAGATGGCATGCCCTGATGGAGGTAATGCAGTCTTTGAATATTGTGGCAATCCGCAATGGTTTGTTGTTACTGCGCTTCCTGGTTTGCGTGGGAATTCAGGGATTGATGCGAATTCGGCTGCTGCTGCCATATTTTCAGCAGGAATATCGTCTGGTATAATAAAGGCAAATCCGTCTGTAGCATCAGCTATCAAGGAATGGCAGGATAATCCTTCGGATTCAATGCTGGTCTCAATGTTGGAGCGCAACCAGGAACTTAAGACAATTCTGCTTTCGTCAACGCCATGGGTAAATGATGCCAGGATTGATACTGAAAGGATGGCCCGCCTGTCTTTGTTGTTCGACCGTAAGGCTGTAACAGGTGACATCAATGAGGCCATTGCGAAGTTGTCAAAAATGTATGCAAAGGATGGAGGATGGATGTGGTATCCGGAGGCCTCTGAGCCATCAATGTGGACTACTCTTAATATATTGGCGATGATGGGTGACTTACGGCAGTTGGAATGCTTGCCATCTGATAGGAAATTGGATGAAATGATTGACATGTCCGTTAAATGGATTGACAAGGAGGTTGGAAATGAATTTGCATCAAAACATATTGACCCGTCCGTATATATTAGGTATGAATTTGTACGTGGGTTCTATCCTGAAATCATTCAGTCTGTCGCTTCAAAGAAAGTGAGCAATGCCGTAGTGCAGTATCTTGTTGCAAATTGGAAGAAATTGGATCTAGGCAATAAGCCAGCTGCCGCTATAATTCTATATAGGCACAATTACCGCAGGGTTGCAGAGCAGGTATTGGAATCAATGAGGCAATATAGCCGCTATGAACCCCAGAAAGGTATGTGGTTTCCATCGTTTGATGACCAGAAGCCATGGTGGAACATGGATAAAGTGGCTGTCACATCGCTTGCCATGTGGGCATTTCAGACTGTAGACCCAGGATGTGTGGAAGTTGAGCGCCTCACACAGTGGCTGATACTTCAGAAGCAGGCACAGGACTGGGGAAATTCTGTTGTGGCATCGCAGGTGGTGTCTTCGATACTTAATGTGGCAAAATTGCATTTGTCGCCTGCTGGTAATACTGTATTCACGTTAGGTGGTAAGACTTTGAATCCATCTTCAATCGAACGGTTGACGGGATATACAAGGATGCCTCTTGAGGTGTCATCCAAGAAAGAAAGCTTGACAGTACGCCGTCCTGACAATTCTGATTCGCCTGCATATGGTGCTATATATTTGCGATATAAGGCAAATCCGTCGGAAATACAGGCGTATAGCTGCGGTGAGGTATCAGTAGAAAAGCAACTTTATAGGCGGGTGGTGACTCCTGACGGTTTTGGCTGGGAGGCTGCAGACAGCCTTAAAGTCGGGGATAGGGTCAAGGTTCAGCTTGTTGTCAATACAAAGCGTGACATGGAATACGTGGTTATTGATGACAACCGTTCTGCTGCATTCGAGCCTGTTGACCAACTACCTGGGTATATATATAGTGAAGGTGTTGCTTTCTACCGTGAGAACCGAGATGCGGTTACTAATATGTTTATTCCATATATGCCCAAGGGGACGTACCTTCTTACTTATGAACTGAATGTAAATAATGCCGGTTCGTTTACATCGGGTCTGGCCACAATACAAAGCCAATATGCGCCATCGCTATCCGCTCATTCCTCTGGCACTGTATATGTGATATCAGAATAATATATTTCCATTGAAATCGGCCACCGCTTGTCCTTTGTTGGATGGGCGGTGGCGTTTTTTGTATGTACCAAAGAACTATTTAGGCTTATGTATGGTTATAATAGGGTAAAAAGATGCAAAAGAGATAATGATGTTGTTTAGATAAAAATATTAACTGATATTTATGAGTATGAAAACTTTAATTATTGCAATTTCGGCTGCCGCCTTTTCATTAGGGGCTGTAGCTTGTTCGGGTAAATCCGGTTCAGATATCGAACGTGAACGTAAGGATAGCGTTGAGCGTGTGGTGAAAAATGTTAAAGACCGTGTTGGTGCTGCGGCAGGTAAGGTACAGGAAAATGCATCAGAGGCGGCCAAGGAGGTAAAGG
>VSPW01000062.1 GCA_009775535.1 Muribaculaceae bacterium | reverse complement strand
GGTATATTATCCCATATAATAGTATTAGGGCACACGGATGTTCATATAACGGTGGTGATTGATAGCCATTTAATAATTTTTTATTAAAATAATGGGTAGGCGTTAAGATAGATTACCTACCTTTGTGCCATGTTTCACCGTCCGTATTCATTTAAGGCGGAAGAGGCTTAAAACTAACCTATTTATGGAAAATAAAGAATTTGATAGAATCAGTTACGCCCTGGGACTGAGCATGGGCAACAATTTCAAGGCTTCCGGCATCCAGGAAATCAACGTACAGGATTTCGCGGACGGTGTGGCTGCGGTATTCTATGGTTCATCCCCTAGGATGAGCTATGATGAAGCCAAGGAAGAGATACGCAAATACTTCACAGCAATGGAAGAACGTCAGCGTGCCGAGGCCGAAAAGATGGGAGAGGTCAATAAGGCGTCCGGAGAGGCGTTCCTGGCCGAAAACGGAAAGCGTGCAGAAGTAATGACCACCCCTTCAGGGCTTCAGTATGAAGTATTGAAGGAGGGCGATGGCGTCATGCCGGAATCAGGCGACCAGGTGACCGTACATTACACTGGAAAACTCATTGACGGTACTGTGTTTGACAGCAGTGAAGAGCGCGGTGAGCCAGCCACATTTGGAGTGACGCAGGTCATTCCCGGATGGGTTGAGGCCCTCCAGATGATGAAGGCCGGTTCAAAATGGCGTCTTTATATACCTTCCCAGCTCGCTTATGGCCCAAATGGGGCTGGAAACATCATAGGCCCTAACTCTACACTCATATTTGATGTGGAGCTGATAAGCGTTGTAGGGAAGTAGTGTATCAATGCGGATAAGGAAAGCTATAATATGCATCTGCGCGGCCATGGCCTTTTCGGGGGGCATGGCCCGTGCCGTTGCGCCTGAACCTACCCAGGAAAGGGTCGACTCTGTATCGACTGCGGCTGCCACCGTATTCGGAGCATATGTAGGGGAGACCATCTACCGTATGCAGGCTGCCGGACTACCCATCGACATCGATTCATTTACATCTGCACTTGGCAAGGTGCTTAAGAAAGAGCCTACAGGGTTTACCCCCGACCAGGCCGACCGTTATATGTCATCAGTCATGGAGGAGCTCCGTGCATCGGTGGCCGATACCGTATCTTTGGCATCACAGCAGGAATACTTGCGTCAGCAGGCATCGAGGAAAGGCGTCGTCACCACGCCATCGGGTCTGCTTTTTGAAGTGGTGACCGAAGGTGAAGGCAATATGCCACAGAGCGGGGACAAGGTGACTATCACGTACGCCGGGCGTCTTGCAGACGGTACTATGTTTGACCGCTCCGAACAGCCTGTAGAATTCGATGTTGACAGGCTTGTACCCGGATTTACCGAAGGGCTTAAAATGATGAAGCCCGGAGGCGTATACCGTATATACATCCCAGCCAGCCTTGGATATGGTGCGGAAGGGATACCGGGCGCAATACCCGGCAATGCGGCACTCGTTTTCGACATAAAGCTTCTGGGTGTAGGTAAAACAAAATAAGGAACAAACAATTACACACATAATATCCAATATGAAAAAGATTTTATTAGGCGCGGCTGCCGTTGTGGCTGTGGCCGCAGGCATGAGCAGCTGCTCAAAGGATGCCGGCAAGGATGGTGAGAAAAACGTGTCAGCCGTTTCTGAAGGGATGGCCGACTCCATATCTGTTTATTATGGCCGCGCTTATGGCCAGAACATCTGGAACTACGTTAACCAGCAGGCTCAGCGTTCAGGAGAAGAAATAAATAAGGAAGAGATGCTCAAAGGCATACAACTGGTGCTTTCCAGCGAAGACAGCAATGACTTCCTCCTTGGCATGCGCGTGGGCATGGACATGAAGGGCTTCATACAGCAGACAGGCGAAGACGGCGTGAAGCTGTCAAAGTCAAAGGTGCTCGACAACTTCAAGCGTGAATTCATGGCCGACTCAATCCCATCTTCTGATGCCGACTACAACACGTTCACAACACTGATGAACCAGCTGCGCATGATCACGGCAGAGCAGAAGCGCCGCGAGCAGGAAAAAGTTGCCCAGGAAGCCGGTGAGGCTGGCGCAAAATTCATTGCCGAAGCAAAGGCATCTGATTCATCCATCAAGACAAGTGAGAGCGGACTTTCATACAAGATCGAAAATCCTGGCGAAGGAAACCGTATCGGAGCAAACGACAAGGCTACCGTCAAATACACCGGCCGCCTTGTGGACGGTACTATATTTGACGAAGGCACTGCAGAATTTGCCCCCAACCGTGTTGTGCCGGGCTTCGGGGAAGGCATGCAGCTGTTAGGCAAGGGCGGTAAGGCTACGCTTTATATCCCCGGAAACCTCGGTTACGGCCCGAACGGTGCGGGCGAAAAGATCGGCCCGAACGCCACCCTTATATTTGATATCGAAGTGCTTGAAGTGAAAGCGGCCGAATAACATAGGGCATACAGGACAATTATTGCATCCGCCGCCGATAATTATTTCATAATGTCGCGGCGAATGCAATTTTTTTGTAATTTTGTAGGCGTAAAAGCATTTTTATAAGTAAAAGGACGCAAAGAGGACAGTATATATGGAAAAAATAGACAATCTTGACAGGAAAATACTTGATATCGTGATGCATAATGCGCGTACGCCCTCGAAAGTCGTGGCTGTGGAATGCGGAGTGTCGCGTGCGGCAATCCACCAGCGCATCCAGCGGATGATAGACCTGGGCGTGATAACCGGTTCGGGCTACCACGTCAATCCCAAGATGCTCGGTTTTGCCACATGTACATATATCGGTGTCAACCTGGAGCGTGGGGCTATGTACCGTACCGTAGTGCCCGAATTTGAAAAGATACCGGAGATAGTGGAATGCCATTTCACCACCGGCCAGTATACCCTGTTGCTTAAAGTATATGCCCGCGACAATGAACACCTCATGGAGCTGCTAAACGACAAGATACAGACCATACCAGGTGTCACAGGCACTGAGACCCTCATATCGCTTGACAAGAGTATAGACCGTACCTTGCCGATCGAGACCGTATAGGGGATAGTCTGTACGGAAAAAGAGATTCCGGCATCGCATGCACTATTGCTGTGTACGCGATGCCGGACTATTTGTACTGTAAAAACATGTAAAATTTTGTGGATAATTAAATAATTACTAATTTTGCAGTAGCCCGTCAGCCTAGAGAGGTGGGATAGGGTTGTATTTTACATAAAGAACGCGTTTATTCAGCGTTTATCTTCTATCTTTTAAATTCTCGCAAAATTTACCAGACAGGGAAGATAAAGCAACAACAACGACGTTTACGCTCCGATATATTTTATCGTGGTCCTATATGGCCTAGAGAACGCTGTAATGGCGGCTGAGGCCTTTGGGATTGTAGATATATCGCATGCGTGGGCTGACTGGCGTTGCTTATCCTCTGTCGATGGCAATGCGAGAAGCCTTAAAGATGGGATAAGCAAATGGATGCAGACTCCCACGCTTTTTTATGTGAAGGCAGTGAAACTGTTTTCTGAAACATTATCTTAATTATTATTGTGCCAGGGAGTCGGCCGCTTAAAAGTTGCGCCCGTCACATATCCTAGGGCATGAATAATGAACCGTTATCTTTTCACGATTCTGGCACTGCTGCTTGCCGGCGGCACTGTATGCCACGCACAGAAAAAACAAGAGACTAAAATTTTCGAGGAATCCAGCGCGCGTATGCTCGACCCTGAGGTACGTGTGTTCATCACGCCCCAGATATGCGACATGGAGATGCTTTCCGAAGGCCGTGAGATCTTCGGACCGTACCGGTTTGAGATATCCTCGCTAGGCAACACCACCAATTCCGAACTCGACAACATGAAGGCACGCGCCCTTTACCGTGCAACAGTCGAAGCCGGGGCAGATGCTGTGATAGAGCCACTTTTCAATTCATATGTCGTTGACAAGGATTCCAAGACTATGGTGATAGAACTTTCTGGATATCCTGTGAAATACTCAAACTTCCGCCCGCTCAAGGCAAGTGAGATCGATATTATACGTGTGGTATATCCCAATCGTCAGGCATCACAGATCATACCTACATTCAGTGCATCTGAAGAGAAATAGGCAACCTTTTATCAACTATTTATAAATTTCAAACAAGATGAAAAAAGTATTATTGATCGCGCTTCTAGCCGTGTTCGGCATCAGCGCAAACGCACAGATCCTCTCAAGCCGTACAGTGACAAAGCCCAAAAGCAATACCATGTGGATATTGCGTGCCGGCATGACTCTTAACAACGCTACCGACAACAAAGGCGGCGGCTCTGCCATCGGATTTGACGCCACTATCGGTTTCAATAAGCCTATCTCTTCAAGCAGTGTATACTGGGGTATGGATCTCGGTGTAGGTACACGCGGATGCAGCTTTAAGGGTTATAATGATGAAACCTACGATGCTCTGGCATATGCAGTACGCTTTTCTCCTGTGACCTTTGGATATAAGTATGCGTTTACCGAAGATTTCAAGCTTGACGGACATCTTGGCGCCTATGCCAGCTATGACTTTGCCCACAATGATGAAGCCGAGGGCTTGGATGATTTTGATGCCGGCGTTCAGGTGGGCATCGGTGCTTGGTGGAAGCGTTTCAATCTGGATGTTACCTACCAGCGCGGCTTCTGCGACATGGCCGGTGACAGCAAGTCCAGCAACGTCATGATCCGTCTTGGCATAGCATTCTAACCGGGAACAGTTATTGGAAATAACTATTATAGCGCTTGCACATCTTTGTCGGCAGAGGCCGCCGGGATGTGCAAGTCTGTATTTTTTAACATTATTGACTATGAGATATTCAAGGATTATTGTTTTGGCCATGGCTTCGGCGCTGGCGGTGTCTTCTGTTTATGCCAAGAAAGATAATGAAGGGAATGCTGATGGAACATCCGGGAGTGCAAGCAGCCTGAGCGTATGGGCAAAGGAGCAGGCCTCCGCGTTGCCCTCCGAGATTGACGGGGTGGTAATGATGCGCCCTGTGGCAAATGAGGACGGTAGGGTCGAAGTGTCGGAGTTTATTGATGTGCCGGGCATATCCCAGACACAGGTTTTCATTGCGGCCGTAGTGTATGCAGCCGAGAACCTGGACCGGGAGACGGATGCCATAGAGACCATCGATTTTGATTCCAGGCGGTTTGTGGTAAGCCGTCATGTGAAGAGCGGAGAAGGCAAGGATGCCGCCACTTACAGGTATACTACAGCGTTCCAGGCCGCCGATGACATCCTGTCGTTCGTTTCCTACGGGATCGAGATAGATTATAAAGACAAGGGCATATTGCCGCGCCACATGGCAATAGAAAAAATGAAACCGGCCACAAACAAGCGCCACGCCGAACTGATAGAGGATTTTTCGTTCAATAATTCCAAATACCTCAAGGATATGGCCGCATATGTGTCGGATAATCCATCTTTGAAGGTCACCCATTGGAAGGACATAAAGGACGGCACAGTGGTGAAAGGCATGAACGAGACAGAGGTGAAGCTCGTAGGCGGGGCCCCTGTGAGTGTACGCAAGATGGGAAAGCGCTCCAAGTGGATGTTTTCCAATGATTTTGTTGTGATTTTTACAGGAGGCGTCGTTACTACTGTCATACAGTGACAGCACCTTTCCTGGATCATCTGCAGGGATGTCTGTCAAGGCAGGCGTCCCTGTCTGCATTATGTCATTTATAAGTCTGGGCTATTTCGAGTATTGTCTTGTTCAATAGCGGATGTACCCACTCCGGACACAGTTCCAGCATGGGCCGCACAACGAAATCCCTAAGGTGCATCCTCGGATGCGGCAGGGTCAGTTCTGGGGTGTCGATCACTGTGTCGTCGATGGCGATGAGGTCTATATCTATTATCCTGTCTATGTATGCGCCTGTACTGTCGCGGTGTGCAGCACTGCATATTGAGTCTTGTATGGCCATCAGCATTCTGAATGCCACCAGTGGCGGGGTGTCACCGATGTCTGTGGCGATGCCCAGGTTGAGGAATGCGTTTGGAGAGCTGTATCCCCATGGCTCAGTCTCGGTCATTTGCGAACGTATGGTCTTCCCTGGCATGAAAGAGGCAGCAATACAGGCGGCCGCACGCTCTATGTTTGAGCGGCGGTCGCCTGTATTGCTTCCTATGTTTATATAGGCAGTAGCCATCAGTGTGGCCCTTGGATTGTAGTTACAGAGAACGGTTCACCTCGACTTCCTCAAAGCCTTCGATGATGTCACCGACCTTTATGTCGTTGTATCCGGCTATCGACATACCGCAGTCATATCCAGAGGCGACTTCTTTCACATCGTCTTTGAATCGCTTGAGCGAGCCGAGTTCCCCGGTGTACCGTACTATGCCGTCGCGGATGAGGCGCACCTTGCATGAGCGGCGTATCTTGCCTTCGCGGATGATTGTACCTGCGATTGTGCCCACGCGTGAGATGTGGTATACTTCAAGCACTTCTGCTGTACCTGTGATTTCTTCCTTGATTTCGGGGGCGAGCATGCCTTCCATGGCGCTCTTCACCTCCTCGATGGCCTGGTAGATTACAGAGTACAGGCGGATGTCTACACCATCGCGTTCGGCCGCACGGCGTGCCGCCTGCGACGGGCGCACCTGGAAACCGATGATGATGGCGTCCGATGCCGCAGCCAGTGTGACATCGCTTTCCGATATCTCGCCGACAGCCTTGTGGAGTACGTTTACCTGTACTTCTTCGGTCGACAGTTTTATCAGTGAGTCGCTCAATGCCTCGATTGAACCGTCCACGTCGCCCTTCACTATTATGTTCAACTCCTGGAAGTTGCCTATTGCGCGGCGGCGGCCTATATCCTCTAGGGTGAGTAGTTTATAGGTGCGCAGGCCCTGTTCGCGTTGCAGCTGCTCGCGTTTGGAGGCGATTTCGCGTGCTTCCTGTTCGGTATCCATCACGTTGAATGTGTCGCCGGCGGTAGGTGCGCCGTTGAGTCCCAGTATCAGCGCGGGTGTCGCCGGTCCGGCCTCCTTGATACGCTGGTTGCGTTCGTTGAACATAGCTTTCACCTTTCCGAAATGGTTTCCGGCAAGGATGATGTCGCCTGTGCGCAACGTTCCGTTCTGAACAAGGACTGTGGCCACATATCCGCGGCCTTTGTCAAGCGACGATTCGATGATTGAGCCGGTGGCCTTGCGGTTTGGATTGGCCTTCATGTCAAGCATCTCGGCTTCGAGGAGCACTTTCTCCATAAGCTCGTCCACGCCTGTGCCTTTCTTGGCGGATATGTCCTGCGACTGGTACTTGCCGCCCCAGTCCTCTACCAGGTAGTTCATTGCGGCAAGTTCTTCCTTGATCTTGTCGGGGTTGGCATGTGGCTTGTCCACCTTGTTGATGGCGAACACGATGGGTACACCGGCTGCGGAGGCATGGTTGATGGCCTCCACTGTCTGCGGCATGACGGCATCGTCGGCCGCAACTATGATTATACACAGGTCGGTGACCTTTGCGCCACGGGCACGCATGGCGGTGAACGCCTCATGGCCCGGGGTGTCGAGGAAGGTGATATGCCGTCCGTCGGCCAGTTTCACGTTGTAAGCCCCGATGTGCTGGGTGATGCCTCCGGCCTCGCCCGCAATCACATTGGCCTTGCGTATATAGTCGAGCAATGATGTCTTTCCGTGGTCCACGTGTCCCATGACAGTGACGATTGGCGGACGGCTTTCAAGCTCGTCTTCGCTGTCCTCTTCCTGGTGGATGGCATCTGCCACTTCCGCAGACACGTATTCTGTCTGGAAACCGAACTCATCGGCCACGATGTTTATCGTTTCTGCGTCAAGACGCTGGTTTATTGATACCATAACCCCGATGTTCATGCAGGTTGCGATGACGTTGTTGATGGGCACGTCCATCATGGTGGCCAGGTCGTTGGCGGTCACAAATTCTGTGAGCTTGAGCACACGGCTCTCTGCCTGTTCCATCTCGGCGGCTTCGCGTTCGCGTGAAGCGATGGCCTCACGCTTTTCTTTACGCCATTTTGCGCCCTTTTTCTGGCCTTTATCCTTGTTGGTGAGGCGAGCGAGTGTCTCCTTTACCTGTTTCTGTACGTCTTCTTCATTGACTTCGGTGTGTACAGGCCGTTTCGCGCGTGGGTTCTCTTTTTGCGATTTTCCACGGTTTCCGCGGTCGTTGCCGCCTTGGTTTGCGGTATTCCCGCTGCGCCCGTTTGCGGATGTCTGCTGTGCGGTCTTTTCGATGTCAATTTTCTCTTTGCCGGATATGCGCTTGCGCTTTTTCCGGTCGGCCGATGTTCCTGCCTGACCCTGGTGCTCGCGTGATATACGTTCGTTACGGCGCTCCTCCTTGGTCTTTTTCTTGGGGCGGGTCGACTGGTTGATGGAATCGAGGTCGATCTTGCCTACCACGTTGATTGACGGCCCGATCTTCGGTACTGCCATGTGGAATATCTGCTCTTCCTGCTGTGCAGGGGCTTCCTCCGGTTTCACGGCTGGCTCTTCCTCAGCCTTAACCTCCTTTACGGGTTCTGGCGCAGGCTCTTCCTTTGCAGGTTCTGTTTTGGGCTCTTCTTGTTTTGCCGGTATGTCTTCCATATGCTCTGTCTCCTTGACTCCTGCGGATGTCTCCGCCTTTGCCTCCTCTTGGGCTGGCACTACAGGCATTGCCTCTTCTTCCTTTGCCGGTGCAGGCTCTGGAATGGCGGTCTCGACAGCCTCTACAGCTGTTTCAGCTTGGACGGGTGTGTGTGCTTCCACTGTCTCTGTCTTTTCTGTCTTGCCTGCTTCATTGGGGCGCATCGGCGACACCGGATTGCCTTTCTTGTCCAGATCGATTTTTCCCACGAATACGGGGCGGTTGATTCTTGTCAGGCCATCATCGGTTGTTGCCGGCTCTTCCTTTGCAGGTTCTTTGACGGCTTTGGCGCGGCTGCTCTGACGTGTGTTAGTGAAGTTGTCAGACTGCCTTTTCTGGTCCTTGTCTTTTGAAAAGGCTTCCATCAACAGCTGTACGACATCGTCCTCAATTCTTGTATTGGGGTTCTCGTCGACTGTGATGTCCTTTTTGCGCAAAAAGTCAATGACTGTGGGAAGTGCCACATTGAGGTCTTTTGCTACTTTACTGATTTTCGTTTTCGCCATATATGAAGTTTCGGATTTTAAAGGGGGAGGCGGAGAGGGGTATTGGGTTGCCGGGAGGACGGACTGTTATTGGTCCTCGAATTCGGCCTTAAGTACGCGTATGAGGTTGTCGATGGTGTCTTCCTCGAGGTCCGACTTTTCAACGAGGGTCTCACGTGGAGTGTTGAGCACGCTCTTTGCGGTCACACAGCCTATGTTCTTCAGTGTGTCGATTACCCATCCGTCGATTTCGTCCTTGAATTCGTCAAGGTAGATGTCCTCCTCGAAGGACTCTTCGGTATCGCGGTACACGTCTATGGTGTAGCCTGTGAGCATTGATGCCAGCTTGATGTTCAGGCCGTTCTTACCGATTGCCAGCGACACTTCCTCGGGACGTAGGAACACTTCCGCCTTTTTTTCTTCGGCGTCAAGGCGGATTGACGATATCTTGGCCGGTGACAGGGCGCGCTGGATGAACAGCTGTGGGTTGTTGGTGTAGTTGATTACATCTATGTTCTCGTTGCGGAGCTCGCGAACGATGCCATGGATGCGCGAGCCTTTCACGCCTACGCATGCGCCTACCGGGTCAATGCGGTCGTCATAGCTTTCCACGGCAATCTTGGCGCGTTCGCCCGGGATGCGGGCCACGGCACGGATGCTGATGAGGCCGT
>VSPW01000061.1 GCA_009775535.1 Muribaculaceae bacterium | reverse complement strand
GTCGGAAAGATTGCTCGTCAATATAAACGAGTCATATACGGGTGAATATTTGTGAATTTTGCCCGTACTTTCGTAGGCATACAAATCGCCTTCATTGTGATACAGCCGAATAATGCGACCGGCTCTATCGCCATAGAACGAATCGCCTTCAAGAGAGTAATTCTTAAGAATCCTACCATTATACCTGTCAACCCCCGACTTGGTACTTATCCAGATAGCTCCTGACGCATCTTCAGCAAGCGAATACACCTTCTGACTACTGAGCCCCGTCGAGTTGTCAATACGCAGAACTTCTGAAATTACATGCTGACTTCCATAGCCTTTCTGTGCAAGAAACAGAAAAACCATGACAACCACTGTAATAAACAGCCCGTTCTTAGTGCTCTTTAGCGAGGTTGGCGTATAATCACCCATAATACTACAAAGTTAGCTAAATTTCTCGACATTAGAGGCTTTACAACTCAAAAACTTTAATAATAGCATAATAGCAAAGACAGACGCAGCTGGAAAACCCAGGCGCGGATGCCCCCTGCGGCCAGGTTGGTTTGACCCCATAAGCCAAAATAGGACTAACCCCTTTGCCCAAAATAAAAATGACCCCTGAAGACATGCCGTCAACAGGGGGGGGTATTTGTATCTTTGACTATGTCTTAGATACTCACGCTCGGCAAAATCAAATAAATTTGTTTTGCGCTCGACTTATTCGTATCTTTGCCTACGTTATGGGTAAGCCTGGTATTTTATATCTTTTTCCTGTGCCGATGGGTGACAGTCCTGTGGGGGACGTGCTGCCGGCACGGAATATCGAGATTATTCGTTCGGTGAAGCATTTCATAGTTGAGAATGTGCGTTCGGCCAGGCGTTTCATAAGGCTTTGCGGACGTGATATCGATATTGATTCGCTTTCGTTGGTGGAACTGAACGAGCATACTCCGGCGGCGGATATCCCACAGATGCTTGCGCCTCTTGAAGAGGGGTTTGATATAGGTATCATTTCGGAAGCCGGCTGCCCTGCCGTGGCTGATCCCGGGGCTGACGCTGTGGCTGTGGCCCAACGCAAGGGATACCGCGTGGTGCCGCTTGTAGGTCCTTCAAGCATCCTAATGTCGCTGATGGCATCGGGATTTAACGGCCAGAGCTTCGCTTTTGCGGGATACTTGCCTATTGATGCTCAGGGGCGTGCGGCAAGGCTGAAGGAGATGGTGCGCCGCATACGGCATGATGACCAGACCCAGATCTTTATCGAGACCCCTTACCGCAATAACCGCCTTGTGGCCGAGCTGGCGGCGGCGTTGCCGGGTGAGCTGAGGCTTTGTGTGGCCTCTGATATATCATGCGCACGTGAATCGATAGTGACAAGGCCTTTGAATGAGTGGAAAAAGGCTGTGTACGACTATAATAAGATCCCTACAATTTTCCTGCTTTATAAATAATGTATCTTGTTGCATGCCGGCAGGCCACAAGATGGGGCTACAGGTGTTTTAATTGTCAGATACAGGTATCTTGTCCGGCATGGGCGGGTACAGGTTGCAATATGTGCAATTTTGGTGTATTTTTGGTCAATTTGGCTTATGCGCCGGTTTTGCATTGCAATTTAATGGCTGTAACTTTGCAGCGCACTTGATGCTGGGGTTGCCATTGCATATCCATGCCGCCTTTACCTGCATCCTGAATATAATAAATAAACGTTTCAACCCATCAAACATGAGGGCAACTGTCTTTAACATAACCATAGCCATGGCTTCTGTGCTGGCTTCCGGACTGACCGGGAATGCGCAGGGGCAAGCTCCCTTGTCGCTACAGGACTGCAGGGAGATGGCACTTACCAACAACAAGGATATTTTGATAGCCAAGCAGAGGGCCGTCACTGCGGACTACCAGAGGAAGGAGGCTTTTGCGGCCTATCTTCCTGCAATAGACTTTGCGGGCGGGTACATGTACAACCAGAAGGAGCTGTCGATATTTGACAAGGACCAGCTGCTACCTACCAAGACATTCAACCCTCAGACCGGGCAGTATGATTTCAACCTTGTTAAAGACCCGGCGACAGGTGTCCCCATAAAAGGGCCTGACGGGCAGTATGTGCCCCAGACTGTGGCCCTGATTCCCAAAGATGCGATGACGTATGACATACATAATGTGTTTTTCGGCGCGGTGACGCTCACCCAGCCAGTGTATATGGGCGGCAAGATTGTGGCGATGAACAAAATCACCAATTTTGCCCATGAGCTGGCGGAGACGCTGTGCAGCAATGAGGCCGAGAATGTGGTGTATGCCGTTGATGCGGCATACTGGCAGGTGGTGTCGCTCAAGGCGAAGTACAGGCTTGCCAAGAGCTACGTGAACCTGCTGGATTCGCTCGACAGGAATGTGGGGCTGATGGTACAGAACGGTGTGGCGACCACCAGCGACCGTCTGAGCGTGGGCGTGAAGCTGAATTCGGCACAGGTAGACCTGGTAAAGGTCGAGAACGGGCTTACGTTAAGCCGCATGGCCCTGGCACAGCTGTGCGGACTCCCGCTTGACTCCCAGATGGTGCTTGCGGACGAGGACACTGAAAACACCGCACTGGAATCGACGCCGGCACTCCATTATGACATGGAACAGGTGTACGATTCACGAAAGGATATACGTGCCCTGGAAATAGGGATAGACATAGCAGGACAGAAGAAGCGTGTGGCAATGTCGTCGATGCTTCCGAACGTGGCGCTGGTGGGCACATATTCGTTCAGCAACCCCAACATGTTTGACGGTTTTTCCAGGAGGTTCGCGGGGGCTTTCAGTGTCGGCGCGATGGTGAAGATACCGTTATGGCATTGGGGCGGCAACTACAACAAGTACAAGGCCGCCGAAAGCGAGCAGACAATCATGCGCCTGCAGCTGGAAGATGCCAAGGAGATGGTGGGCTTACAGGTGAGACAGGCTTCATTCAAGGCCCAGGAGGCGATAAAGACCTACCAGATGACGGAGGCCAACATAGCGAAGGCCAATGAGAACCTGCGCACCGCCCAGCTGGCGTTTGCCGAAGGCGTCGCCACCGCCGACAATGTGATGGAGGCGCAGACAGCCTGGCTAAAGGCCAATTCGGAGTGCATAGACGCGCTGATAGACGTGCACCTTTGCGACACGTACCTTTCAAAGGTGCTGGGCACACTCCATTATTGATGACATACCAGACAACATAATATATATTTATCAAAAAAACAATATACACAAAAAAATACAAGCCATGGCAACCGACAGCAACAATACACCCAGCCTCCGGCAGGAGGAAAAGGCCGACCGCTCACTTATAGTGACAATGGCAATCGTCACTATGGTAGTGGCGGTGGTGGCAATAATAGGTTTCTGCCTGATGGACAAGCCTGAAGAGTTTATCGAAGGGCAGGTTGAAGGCACAAACATACGCATCTCCGGAAAGCTTCCGGGGCGTGTGGCCGAATTCTATGTTGAAGAGGGCGATGCGGTGCACGCCGGGGACACGCTGGTGAGGATACACTCATCAGTGGTGGAGGCCCAGCTCATGCAGGCAGAGGCGATGCAGGAGGTGGCGCGCTCACAGGACCGGAAGGTGGACCGCGGTACGCGTGTGCAGATAGTGCAGGGCGCATATGACCTGTGGCAACAGGCAAAGGCGGCAGCGACCATCACAAAGAAGACTTACGACCGTATGGAGCGGCTGTATGCCGAGGGCGTGATGACGGAACAGAAACGCGATGAGGCAAAGGCGGCCTATGACGCGGCCGTCGCTGCCGAGAATGCGGCGCGCAGCCAGTATGACCTGGCAAAGTCCGGGGCACAGAAGGAAGACCGGCAGTCGGCGGCTGCGATGGTACAGGCTGCCACCGGTGGCGTGGAGCAGGTGCAGGCCGTGCTTGCAGACGCCTACCTTACAGCCCCTGCTGACGGCACCATAGACCAGATATATCCCGAGACCGGGGAGCTTGTTGGCACAGGCACGCCTATAATGAACCTGTTGAAGGCCGACAAGCGCTGGATAACGTTCAATGTGCGCGAGGAGATGCTCAACGACCTGCGCATGGGCGACAAGATAAAGGTGATGGTCCCTGCCCTAGGCAAGAAGGAGATAGAGACCGAGATATATTACATCCGCGACATGGGCTCGTATGCCACATGGCGGGCCACCAAGACCACCGGGAGCTGGGACAGCCGCACGTTCGAGATAAAGGCACGCCCTACGGAGGAGGTGGACGGCCTGCGCCCCGGGATGTCAATAATATACAATAAATAGGGATACTGACCCCGACGTAACATTCAACCGATTTTACCCATGCTGTCTCCGGCTCTGAAAGGTCCGCTTTTGCGCGGCATACGCTCATTGGCCTCGCGTAAGATGTATATCTTTGCCATGGTGGCCGTGCCCCTCGGGGTGACGCTGTTCTTCCTCACCCTTATGGGTGAAGGGCTGCCGCTGCGCACGCCTGTGGGGATCGTGGACCTGGACCATTCACAGATGTCGCGGCAGGTGACGCGGGCGCTGAACGCCGGCGAGCTGCTGGAGATACGGCATGACTATGAAAGCTACGGCGATGCGATGGAGGCTGTGAGGCGCGGCGACATATTCGGATTTTTTGTGATACCGCACGACTTCCAGCGTGATGCCATAGGCGGGGATACGCCTACGCTGAGCTTCTGCACGAACATGACGTATTTCGTACCGGGTACGCTGTCGTTCAAGGGCTTCAAGACGGTGGCAGTGACCACGGCGGGGTCGGTGGTGAAGACTACGCTGGTGGGGACTGGGATGGCCGATGACACGGCACAGTCACTGTTGCAGCCTGTAGTGCCTCAGGTGAACCCGATAGGCAACCCATGGACCAACTACAATATATACCTTACGAACTCATTCATGCCGGCGCTGCTGCAGCTTATGATAATGCTTGTGACGATCTATTCCATCTCCTTTGAAATCAAGGAGGGGACTTCTGTGGAATGGCTTGCGGATGCACGGGGATCTATAATACGCGCGCTGCTGGGCAAGCTGCTCCCGCAGACGGCGGTCTTTCTCGCGGTGGGCATGTGCATACTAGGGATGCTGTTCGGGTTCGCTCATTTCCCGCTCCACGGCAGCGTGTGGGCAATGGCGCTTGCGATGGCGCTGCTGGTGGTGGCCTCGCAGGCCATGGGGCTTTTCTTTGTGAGCATACTGCCCAACCCGCGCCTTGCCCTTAGCGTGGCCTCGCTTACGGGAATACTGACGTTCTCGATCGCCGCATTCTCGTTTCCGGTGGAAAGCATGTATGGCCCGGTGGCAATATTCAGCTATATACTTCCGGTGAGGTATTATTTCCTCATATATGTAAATGAGGCCCTTAACGGGGTTGCGCTGTACTATTCACGGTATTATTTCGCGGCACTGCTCGTTTTCCCGCTGGTGGCATCGACCATGCTGTGGCGGCTGAAGAGGGCATGCATGAAACCTGTGTACGTCCCATAACCCATAGGGACTTATTACCCAACAATATAACAAGCAAAAGAAATGAACGGCATAACGAAATGGTTCATACAGCTCGGGAAGGCATTCCGCCAGGAGATGAGCACCGTGATACACGATGCTGGCGTCCTGCTGTTCTTCATAGGGCTTCCCGTGCTCTATCCGTTGGTCTACACGGCGATATATAACCCGGAAGAGGTGCGGGAAATACCGTTTGCGGTAGTGGACCATTGCCGTTCGGCGGAAAGCCGCCGGCTTGTGCGCCAGGCAGACGCCACTTCGGCGATGAAACTGTATGACTATGCCCCCGACATGCAGTCGGCGCGCGCGCTCATGGCAGAGGGAAAGGTATATGGCATCATGGAGATCCCTTCGGACTACAGCAAGTGCATAATGACGGGCAGGCAGGCCACTGTGCCTTTCTATGCCGAGATGAGCCTGCTGCTCCGTTACCGCGCGTTCCTGTCGGCGCTGACCGACCTGCAACTGCACATCACACAGGAAGTCACGGCCGGACGCCTGGCATCGGCCGGGGCGGCTGCGCCTCCGATTTCGGGTCTGCCTATAAATACGCAGGCAAATATCCTTGGCGACACACAACAGGGGTTCGCATCGTTCATCATGCCGGGAATAGTGGTGCTGATACTCCAGCAGAGCATGGTGCTCGGCATATGCCTGATAGGCGGAACGGCGGCGGAACGGCGCAGGCGGAACGCCCCCCTAGCCTACAGCACCGACATGGCCAGCAATGGGCCGATGGCCACTATATTGGGCAAGGCGTTGTGCTATGTGGTGTTTTATATCCCTGTGACGATATACATATTGCACTATATACCCACTTGGTTCGACCTTCCGCATATCGGGAATCCTGCGGACTATCTGCTGCTTATGATGCCTTTCCTGCTGGCATCGGCTTTCTTCGGGATAATGCTGGGCAACCTGATGAGGCAAAGGGAGGACGCCTTTATCTACATAGTGTTCACATCGGTGGTGTTCCTTTTCCTGTCGGGCCTGACGTGGCCGCGGTTCGCCATGCCCGGCCTATGGCATGCCCTGGCAGGCGCGATACCGGCTACATGGGGCGTGGAGGGCTTCATACGTATCAATTCCAACGGCGCTACACTTGCCGAGAGTTCTGAGCCGTTCCTGTGGCTGTGGGGGCTTGCGGCAGCATACCTTGCGGCGTGCTACGCCATTGCCAGGATTACGGCAAGGGGCAGGCGTGCAAACCGCAGCCATTAGACGTACGGCACATCAAAGCCACTGCCAAGGAGCACCGTACAGGCCTGCCCAATTTTATTGCCGTTTTCGCTTGCAATGATGGGCGGGATGTCTTAACTTTGTAGCTTGAAACAACAGCAATCCTGTGTGACTGCAAGATATGCCTAGGGAACACAGGTTTAATATATATTTTTTTCAACCTACAAAAAACACGATCCCAAAGGTATGGAAAATTCCCGATTCAAACGTACCCTCATCACCACAGCCCTCCCATATGCCAACGGTCCGGTGCATATCGGACATCTGGCAGGTGTATATGTGCCAGCAGACATCTATGCGCGATACCTGCGCCTTAAGGGCGAGGATGTAGTAATGATTGGCGGCAGCGACGAACATGGAGTGCCCATCACCCTAAAGGCACGCAACGAGGGCGTCACGCCGCAGGATATCGTAGACCGCTACCACAGGATAATAAAGGACTCGATGGAGGGTCTCGGCATAACTTTCGACATATATTCACGCACGACATCGAAGATACATTCAGAGACGGCGTCGGAATTTTTCCGCCACCTGTACGACAAGGGCGAATTCATAGAGCAGACATCGATGCAGCTTTATGATGAACAGGCCGGACAGTTCCTGGCCGACCGCTATGTGACGGGCGAATGCCCCCACTGCCATGCACAGGGCGCATACGGCGACCAATGCGAGAAATGCGGCACATCACTGGCAGCCACTGACCTGATAGGTCCTCACAGCGCTATAACGGGTTCTGTTCCCGTGCTCCGCGAGACGCACCACTGGTATCTGCCGCTGGACCGCTGGCAGGATAAGCTGGAAAAGTGGATTCTTGACGGGCACAAGGAGTGGAAGACCAATGTGTACGGCCAGTGCAAGTCGTGGCTCGACATGGGGCTGCAGCCCAGGGCTGTGTCGCGCGACCTGTCGTGGGGCGTGCCCGTGCCGGTCGAAGGCGCGGAAGGCAAGGTGCTGTATGTGTGGTTTGACGCACCGATCGGCTATATATCAAATACAAAGGAGCTGCTTCCCGATTCGTGGGAAAAGTACTGGAAAGACCCTGAGACCCGTGTGATCAACTTCATCGGCAAGGACAACATAGTGTTCCACTGTATTGTGTTCCCCGCCATGCTGATGGCTTACGGCGACAATTACCAGCTGCCGGACAATGTACCTGCCAACGAGTTCCTAAACCTTGAGGGCGACAAGATATCGACCTCTCGGAACTGGGCCGTATGGCTTCACGAGTACCTCGCCGACTTCCCCGGAAAACAGGATGTTCTGCGCTATGTGCTGACGGCAAACGCCCCCGAGACCAAGGACAATGACTTTACGTGGCGCGATTTCCAGGCGCGCAACAACAATGAGCTTGTGGCCATACTCGGCAATTTCGTGAACCGCGCCATTGTGCTGACCCACAAATATTTCAACGGCAAAGTGCCGGAACGCGGCGAACTGGAGGCGGTGGACAGTGACGTATTCGCAGAACTGGCCGCCATCAAGAAGTCGCTAGGCGACAATCTGGACAATTTCCACTTCCGTGAGGCCCTCCGTGAGGCCATGAACATGGCGCGCCTCGGCAACAAGTACCTGCAGGAGACTGAGCCTTGGAAGCTCGCCAAGACCGACATGGGTCGCGTGGCCACGATACTGAATGTGGCCATAGAGATATGCGCCAACCTGGCGATAGCGTTCGAGCCTTTTACCCCGTTCATGAGCGGCAGGCTGGCCAAGATGCTTGGCATGGGCAAAATGACATGGGACAGCCTGGGCAGCGACTCGGTTGTGGCCGCAGGGACACAGCTATCAGAACCCCAGCTGCTGTTCGAGAAAATTGAGGATGACGCCATACAGGCGCAGATAGACCGGCTCAAGCTCATAAAGCAGGAAAACCAGGTCAAGAGCTGGAAGCCTGAGCCCCAGGCCGCCGATGTCGACTTCGAGACGTTCATGAAGGCAGACCTGCGTGTCGGCACTGTGCTTGAGTGCGAAAAAGTGCCCAAGGCCGACAAGCTGCTGCGATTCCTTATCGATGACGGCCTGGAGAAGCGTACGATAGTGTCGGGCATAGCGAAGTATTACCAACCTGAGGAGCTAGTAGGCCGCCAGGTGTGCTTCATCGCCAACCTGCCTCCACGCAAGCTAAAGGGCATCGTGTCGCAGGGCATGATCCTTTCGGCAGAAGATGCCGACGGAAGGCTTGTAGTAATTTCGCCATCGGCCCAGGTGTCACCAGGGGCCCAGGTGAAATAGCTGCCCTGCCTTACAAGTATACGGCCATAAAACAACCTCCACTTAAAACTAAATAAATGACCGACCAAGCCCGTAAGCCACGGATATTGATAATATATACAGGAGGTACAATCGGAATGATTGAAGACCCTGTATCGCATGTGCTGAAACCATTCGATTTCAGCCATCTGATAGACAATGTCCCGAAAATAAAGAAGCTCGACTTCACAATCGACAATTTCCAGTTCCAGTCGCCGATAGATTCAAGCGACATGAACACCGGACACTGGCAGGACATGGCCCGGGCTATAGCCGACAACTATGACAGATACGATGGCTTTGTGGTGCTGCACGGCACTGATACGATGGCATACACGGCCTCGGCCCTGTCGTTCATGCTTGAGAACCTGAGCAAGCCGGTGATCATCACCGGCTCGCAGCTGCCAATAGGCGAGGTCCGCACCGACGGTGAGGAGAACCTGATAACGGCGCTACAGATAGCCGCCGCACGCGACCATTACGGAAGCCCGATGGTGCAGGAAGTGGCCATATTGTTCGAGAACTACCTTTGGCGCGGCAACCGCTCGACAAAGATGAGCGCCGACAATTTCAACGCGTTCAAGAGCAACAACTACCCTCCGCTGGCCAAGATAGGACTAGGGATACATTTCAATGACGAGGCCTTGTGGCGCACGTATGTGAAAAAGCCGTTGGTGACGCATTATGGGATGGACCCGTCGGTGATGTTCGTGGACCTGTTCCCGGGAATGACCCCCTCTACCCTGAACCATCTGCTGCACACCCCCGGAATAAAGGGGATAGTGCTAAGGACATACGGGGCAGGAAATGCGCCCACGGAGCAATGGTTCACGGATGCGATACGTGATGCCGTCAGACGCGACATGGTGATACTGAACGTGACACAATGCGTAATTGGCGGCGTTCACTCTGACCT
>VSPW01000060.1 GCA_009775535.1 Muribaculaceae bacterium | reverse complement strand
CTTCCAGACGTTCAGATGATTCAAAACAATCGACTGGAAGCTGCTTTAACCTGGAAAGTTGACCTGCATTTTCCTCATTATGGATATTGACATTAACGTATGTCTGCTCCGCAATATCAAGCGCATTATCAATCTCAAAGCCATAACGGCAAGCCACGGCAAGACCTGCTATCAACTGATATACATCAGCCGAACCATCAGCCGACCTTATTTCTACCGTCTGCTTTTGCCCCGCATCTATATCAACAGTAGCACTCGCAGGATTGACAAATGACGACATGTCTTTATCAGCGGTCCATCCAAGTGGTACACGAACCAATACAGAACGGTTGCGGTCGCCCCAACATATGTTTGTCGGGGCTTCCTGATGTGGTACAAGACGGAAATAGCTAGATGGATTTGTATTACCGAAAGCCGTCAAGGCTGGGGCTAGTTCCATCATACCTGCAATCGCCTTACGGGCTACATCACTCAAAGTCTTATCTGAATTAAGCATCATATTATGCCCATCTTTGACAATGCGCATATGTATATGTAATCCAGAACCAGCCTTACCACTGGTAATTTTAGGAGCAAACGTCACATCATACCCCATTTCATATGCAAGATTACGTATTACCCATTTTGCAATAGAAAGTTGGTCTGCAGCATCTTCGGCATCAACAGGAAGGAATTCAATTTCATTCTGTTCATATACCGTACCATCTAATGCAAAATTCCCGACTTCAGAATGTCCATATTTTATCATACCGCCGGCAGATGCTATATATCCCATACATTTTGTCCGGAATTCATTGAATTTAGCAAATGGAGCACTCTCATGATAGCCCCGTTGGTCTGTAGCAGGAAAACGGCCGTCATCTGGAGCTATCACATAATATTCCAATTCACCCATTGCCTGAAATGTCATTCCGGTTACATCTGTAAAAGCCTCACATGCCTTGTGTAGCGTATATTCTGGAGAACTTTCCAACGGCTTTCCATCCTTATCAAAAAATGAACACAGCATAGTGACTGTCGGCATTTCTGCAAATGGATCAACAAAAGCGGTCCTATACCGTGGCAATACATACAGATCACTGCTAGATGCCTCTATAAACGGGAATAGACTTGATCCATCGACACGCTCACCTAACGTCAATATCGTCTCTAGATATTCAAGGTCGTTAATAACAAAATTAAGAGTTTTTAAACGCCCGTCTGCAGCTGGATACATAAAATTGACCATTTGGATATCATTCTCAATGATAAAGTCAATAATATCCTGCCTAGTAAATTCTTGTGGAACCTTATTTATCCAGCGTACTAAAGCATTTTTTGATAATACGATTTTCTTGTTCATGGTATCAATTTCAAATATGATTATTATAATTATAAAACATTGTAATTATAGAAAATAATAATGCCTGAACTTAGGCCAATCCTGTCTATTTAATCTTTATTAACTCATTTAATCAAAAGAAATCACACTGGACGGAGACACCGCATTTCCATCATGCCATATCTCAAACATCAAAGTGCCCTTATTGTTGTTAAACAGCCCAATCCTAGAACCTGTATTCAATCTATGCCCCTTATTGACAAAACTGTCTGTAAGGCCTGTATATACCGTCAAAAAATTATTTGGATGCTGGATCATTACAGTATAACCATCACTGCCATAATCACTTTTTATAACAGTACCACTATAGACTGATGAAACTGGGACCACACTTTTTGAAGTAATATACATCACTTTACGGTCTTCATATCCAAAACCGCCTTTAACTGGTGGGAAAAAAGCCATAATATCAGCTGCAATCGGAGTCAGCACCGACAATTTAAATAAATTATTTTCTTCAAAGTCCTTAACAAATTGTCTTTCGGCATCTGACGCCAGCATTAAGGAATCAACAGGAATTGATTCGCTCTTCAAAAGGGCAGAATCAATACAACTGATCTCAATCTCATCATTAAGTATACCAACAATATTATTGACATATGCATCATTAATCCGTGATACATAGCTTATTGAATCCAGTCTTAAGGCCATATCCATATACATGCTACGCATATCATTCTCAGTGCTCCATGGTATATACCTTCTCACTCCTGGTAGTGAAGACAATACTGCACCGATTAAGATAACAGAAATAATAGCACCTGCCACAGCAACAAAAAACTGAAGACGTGTAAACTTTAAGGCCCGCCGCTGCAATGAATTTTCATTGACAACCTCCAGCCTGTATGTTTTTTGTGATAATGATTGGTCTTTGATTTTCATTTTCTTGTGTATAGATACCTCTTTATTGACCTTTTTGGTGTTTTCTCGAATTCTTCCATATACACCTTAACCCTTGATATCTGGGAATAGCTTGGAAGCTGATCATTGACAGACTTTATATTGCTGTCCATCAATGATTCCAGTTCCTCTGTGGTTATACCCTGTTTGGATGCATTTTCCAAATCAGGATATATCAAAGCAATCAGCTTGTTATCCTCATCCACCACCAATGATTCGGCTACATATGGCATGTTGTTTATCTTCTGTTCAATCTCTTCAGGATATATATTTTGTCCAGAAGGCCCTAATATCATATTTTTATCTCGGCCTCTGATATAAATATAACCATCAGAATCCACATTACATATATCTCCAGTGTTCATCCAACCATCCCGATCAAAGACCTCCTTAGTTGCATCATTATTCTTATAGTATCCCTTCATCACATTATCTCCTCGTACATATAGAATGCCAGGGACATTTACAGGATCTGGTGAATCTACACGCAACTCCATTCGGTCAACCAATTTACCGCACGAGCCTTCCCTTTGGGAATCCCACGGACAATACGATACAAGTGGCCCACATTCAGTCATTCCATATCCTACTGTAAATGGGAAACGTATCTTTCGTAAAAACACTTCAACATCACGGTTCAACGGAGCGCCACCTAAAATCAATTGATACAAATTCCCGCCAAACACCTCACTCAATTTCAATTTGATTTTTGAAAGCAAGTGCTCATCTATTAAAGGAATATGCAACAAAAGTTTCATCATTGGCTTTTCCAGCATAGGGAATACCTTTGTACGAATAATTTTTTCAATGATAAGAGGCACTGTAACTATCAATTTAGGCTTTACCTGTGCAAAAGCTTCCAATATGATACGCGGCGATGGTGTCCTAGTCAGAAAATAGACATGGCACCCTTTTACAAACGGATGGATCATTTCAATAACAAGACCATACATATGAGCCAATGGCAACATACAGACCATAGGATCGCCAGGATGCATGTAATCAAGATGGTCTACTGTATACTGAATATTGCTCCACAATGATTTATATGGGAGCATGACACCTTTTGAAAATCCTGTTGACCCTGAAGTGTAATTAATCAACGCGACATCATCTGGAGATGCTTCATAATATGTGATATCCTTTGGAGTGAACCGCTCTGGATATTCCCGTCCGAAATATTCATTAAGATGCTGCCTAGCCTTTGTCAAAGCCTCACTACGTGACAGCAATAATGAATAATCTGATATTAGAAGTACGCCTTTAATCTTAGGAATTGCCTCATGGTCAAGGTTTTCCCATGTTGACGAATCTGTAAACAGCAATTTGGCCTCAGAATGGTTTACCAAATGATGTATCGTATCACTTTTAAAATCATTCAGTATCGGTACAGCAACAGCCCCATATGTAAGACATGAAAGCAAGGTAACAGACCAATGCGCTGAATTACGCCCACATATCGCCACCTTATCACCAGGATGCAATCTTGCATGTTTGAACAAAAGATGCAATTTAGCGATCTTACGGGCCACATCACGGTATTGCAACGATACCCCGTTAAAATCCGATAAAGCCAAACGTTCCCAATTATCCTTCACCGAATTCTCGATATACTTGTTCAAACTGTTTTCCTGTTTCATAAATATACGTGTTAATTATAATTTTTTACATATAACACACAAGGCAAATATAACGTTTTATAACGATACCACAAAAAACTGCATCTCAAAACGATCTGACATAAAATATATTTTCAGATATTTGAACATTTAAGGCAATTAATTCGTATTTTTGTAAATACCATTCAATATAACATGAATTTCAGAATTCCATTAATAAATATATTACTCATTGCCATAACCATTAGCGTTAACGCCAGGGAGTGGCAGCAGGATATACTTGGTGACGGATTTGAGTTGACATATATTAATCATGGTAATGACTATTCTGGTCCGATACGCTCAACCGTTATAAAGAACAAAAATCCAGAATGCGACAACGGCCTAAAACGTGGAATCCTTTATGTACACGGATATAACGATTATTTTTTCCAAAAAGAAATGGCCGAACAGTTCATGGATTCTTGCTGGACTTTCTATGCCACAGATTTACGTAAATATGGACGTTCCATATTACCGGGAAACAAAAAATTCCAGGTACGGGATATAAAAGAATACTTTGCTGATATCGATTCGGCATTATCAGTAATGCGTGAAGATGGCATTGAAGAAGTCATCCTTATGGGACATTCAACAGGAGGCTTGACTACATCTGTATACATGTCTGAAAAACCTGATACCATTATAATAGGGCTGATCTTGAACAGTCCGTTCCTTGAATGGAACATGGGGTCAGCAATGAGAAAGTTAGTCATCCCTACTATAAGCACACTTTCATACCTCATTCCTAGAATGTCATTTTCTCAAGGCGACAATACCGCTTATGGAGAAAGCCTTTTAAAAGACCACCATGGCGAATGGGAATATAATACTAATTGGAAACTACTGCATTCGCAAAAAGTTGAAGCATCATGGATTAGGGCAATTGATAATGCCCACTCAATCATACAGGACGGGGCTAACATCAAAATCCCCATACTTCTTATGCATTCAGACTCAAGTGTGAATGATTCTGAATGGACAGAAGCATATCAACATGCAGATGGCGTGTTGAATGTCGAGGACATTTCAAGAATTGGACGAAAACTTGGCCCACAAGTACGAGAAGCGACAATAAAAGGTGGACTCCACGATTTAATGTTATCCGAACCTGAAATCCGTAATAACGTCTACCAGACTATCTTCAAATGGATTGAAGACAAGGGGCTGAATCAATCGTGATTCCTGCCCCTATCTTCAGATGAAACAATATTTGCCATCTGATTCCGTGCTATCTGTAGTTTCCTCTCTAACTTTTCACGTAGAATCTGTGCTGAGACAAGCGACTTCCTAGCTTCTGAATACTTGTATGCATCACCAATCGCAACCACTTGACGCTGCGTAATGGCTATCGTATGACTGCCTTTATTCCCTCTGAATACCAATTTCCCAGATTCCGGATTATTTGCGGCAAGTATGCCTATTTCCTCAACATCTTTACCTGAAAACACTGCTTTCTGTCCGTTAGAGCCAGAAAAAGAACGGTCATCTCCATACGGAATTATGCCCGAATATGCCTCATGTCCATTTACAGACAACCCTATCGAATTAAGACCAATATTTTTCCCTTGCAGAGACGAAACAATATAAAAGCCAAACTGCTCATCAAGCCGAGGTTCTACAGCTGTTGCAGACATTATATCTGGCACTTTTCCTTTTTTATGTACATAATAGGCCTCTACCAGTTTTGGGTCTGATATCTTTTCAAACATCTTCGATAAGGAATCTACCAACATCTGCGCATAGGCCATATCGCAATCAGCCTTCTGTATCTCGGCCAGAGTCCATCCTTCCATTGCCGAGGGTCTCATTTTCAATAACCGGCCACGTAATTCGGTCATCTCCGGATATGCCATATCCATGGAGTCCATAAGTATGATTGCCTTTTCATATTGGCCGTCCTCCATGGCCTGTTCGATATCCGAATACAGCCCTTCTGCCTGTGTATTTTCAGGCCTGGAAGAACAAGCCGACAACAATCCTACGGACAATGCCGCCGTCACTGCAATTTTATTTACTCCTTTGAACATCTTTCACACCTTTAACTGTCCTTATCTTTTTTATAATATCCGTAAGCGATTGCGTATCTCCTACCCCTATAATCACAAAACCCTGGAAAAGACCATCATTTGAATTTATAGAGATATTACGTAACGACACATTTTGCTGTTTATTTATAATGGATGTGATATTGGTGACAATTCCGATATCATCTGTACCTACTATCCGCAAAGTGGCAGCAAATTGCGCACCGATTTTTCCGCTCCATTGCGTCCGTATAAGCCTATACGGCAATTTTTCACGTATATGCGCCGCATTAGGGCAATCTTTCCTATGTATCTTTATAACTCCTTCAGCTGAAACAAAGCCAAACACATCATCACCATATATGGGATTGCAGCATTTAGCCATCCTGTAATTAATACCTTTTATATCATTACCGATAATAAGGATATCTGAAGATGTAGGGTCTTCAGGTATCTGCGACTGCAACGTAAATTCCTCTGCAGAAACACGCTCAACAGATTCTGTCGAACGCCTTTCCATTGCTTCATAGTTGTCTATCACCGCATTGACATCAACTTTCTCTGTGGCTATTGCATTATGGAAATCCGTGACAGTCTTATACCCCATCTTACGTATAAGGCGCATAATAGATGCATCATCAAGTTCTATTTTGCGGTTTTTCATACGCCTTATAAGTAATTCCTTACCCAGTTCTGCCGATTTGTTTTCCTGTTCATGCACCGTTAGGCGGATTTTATTCCTCGCTTTTGATGTCACCACAATATTAAGCCAATCCCGCTTAGGCATCTGTGATGATGATGTGAGTATCTCTACCGTGTCTCCGCTACGCAACTTATAATTCAGTTTCTCATTACGCTCGTTTACACGTGCGCCGGTACATTTGCAGCCAAGTGCTGAATGTATATGGAAAGCAAAGTCAAGGACAGTAGCACCCAATGGCAATCTGTGAAGATCTCCCTTAGGGGTAAATACAAACACCTCCTTATCATACACATCCATCCGCAGATTTTTCATGAGCTCCATAGGCCCATTATCACCAGCCTCAAGGATATCACGCACATTATTCATCCATGCATCAAGGTTGCCTTCGCTTTTTATACCTTTGTATTTCCAATGAGCTGCGAGCCCCTTTTCGGCTATAAGGTCCATACGTTTTGTACGTATTTGTACTTCCACCCATCTGTCCTCAGGGCCATATACAGTTATATGGAGGCTCTCATATCCATTGCTTTTGGGTATGCTCAACCAATCTTTCATCCTTGACGGATTAGGCCTGTACATATCAGTTATCAGCGAATATGCGAGCCAGCATTCACTTTTCTCCTTATCCTTGGGAACATTCAATATTATACGGATAGCAAACAGGTCATAGATATGATCCAGATCGACTTTCTGTTTCTTTATTTTATTCCATATGGAATATATACTTTTTGTCCGCCCCTTTATCTCAAAATCCAGTCCTTCCGATTTTAGTTTTTCCCTTATAGGCTTTATAAAATCTGCGATATACGCATCCCTCTTAACCTTTGTCTCATTAAGCTTCCGGGCTATTTTGGTATATATGTCGCGGTTGGTATACTTCAGCGACATGTCCTCCAATTCTGATTTAATTGAGTAAAGGCCCAAACGGTGGGCTAACGGAGCATATAGATAATTGGCCTCACGGGCTACAGACTGTACAAAATCATTATCCGGATGATGATTTATAGCCCGCATCAATACCATACGTTCCACAATCATAATTATGATTACACGTATATCCTCTGCGAACGTAAGTAACAGACTGCGGAAATTATCACTCTCTACTGCTGATTGTTTGGCATATAGGGTCGAGACCTTCACCATACCCCCAACCAGTTTTGCAGTATCTTTGCCCCATGTTGATTCGATATCTTCAATAGATATCGCCCCACGGCGGCATAGACGTCCCAACATGACAGCAATTACCATATTCCTGTCAGGACTGACCCGTTCACACAACGCACATGCAGTTTCCAGATTATGTATGAGAGGATGCATGCCATACCGGTCACGCGAATAGTGCCCTTTGGCGGCCACCTCCCGTAGTGCAGCCAGCAAACGCTTATAGTCTTCAGGCTGCATGGCTACACCCACGCTTCTCCGCAATTTATACACAAGTGGGAGCAGACGACTCCTCTCCTGCACACTAAAGATGCTTTCTGACATAATAAGAAAACCTTAAATATCCCACATATTCAGGTCGGGACTCCTACCCGGCCCAATAGATTTAAACCTCCACAAGGAATGCGCCGCAAGAATATCCTCCACCAAAAACAGTGAAACCGATATTCTGACCTTTCTTAAAGAGCTCACGGTTTTGGGCAAACACCAAGGCTGCTGAAGCCGATCCCGTATTGCCTAACTCAGAAATATTGCTAAGGAATCGTTCCGAAGGCATTTTTAGCTGATGTATCACATTGGCGACAATCCTCATGTTCGCCTGATGGCATATTATATAATCCAGATCCTGTAATGCCAGTCCATGCGGATGAGCCACATGTTCCAGCGCATCTACCATATATTTACATGCATGCATAAATACATCCCTGCCATCAGGCATGGTGATCCCATCCTCCTTCGGACGCAGCTTCACACCATCAGGCCCTTTCGATACATTTCCTAGGCCACATGTATATATCTCCTTTATCTTTGGTTCCCCTTCTGAAACAGGCTCAGCCGAAAGGAAAAATGCAACCGCTGCATCACCCCACAGATGACCGCATTTAGGGTCAGTTTCATTTGCATAATATGTATTATGCTCCGAGCATACGAGAATTGCCTTCTTAGCCTTTCCCATCGCAAAATACCCCTCTACTATTTCCAGCCCGTTTACAAAAGATGAACAAGCAGAAGATGCATACACCGCTTTTGCCCTGTCGATATTATATAGCCGTTGAGCCTCATGCGCCAAAGTCGCTACAGTATCATAAGGGGAATATGAAGCGGATACAATCAAATCAACATCCTCTATTGGATACGGCGACTTGTCCATAGCATCCTTTATTGCGGCAAGACCCATTGAATTATGGCCTTCACCCTCCGATGCCTTAGACCTGGAACGTATACCTGTGCGCTTCTCAATCCATTCGCTGGTCAGTCCATTCACATTAAGGAAATATTCATTGTCAACGCGTTCGGCTGGAACATAAAAACCGGTTGAATTTATATACATGGCTATATTATGAAGTTTAATTTATTACGCTATTGATTATGTGGCTGTATTCCATAGACTATAAAATCAATTAAATCTGTCCAATAGGCCATAGCCTCTTCTGGCTGCACAAATTGCGCCGATGAAGACCAATCTGCCAACAAAAGCCAACGGTGCATGAAATGATTGAGTCTGGATGATTGTTCTTGATTGAACGCACCAGAAGCAACTCCTTCATCCAATATCGACTTGAACAAAGCCGATTCCTTTTCATATGAAAGTTGCCTGATGCGGTCCACACGCTTGAAGTCCAATGAAAACATCGAACGTATGGAATCACTTGAAGTTCGTGATGGGGATATTGATGAAAGCTGGTATCTGTCTGTGAGAAATTTTTTTAGTTTTTCCACTGGCTGTAACGAATCATCTTCCGCTATTCCCCTAAGACGCGACACCCTGAGGTCGCTTTCACGTTCAATTACTGCATTATATATCTCCCGCTTACTTTTGAAATAAGTATATATCGTGCGTCTCCCTTTATCCGATGCATTGGCAATATCATTCATTGTTGTGTTGTCAAGCCCCTTGTGTACAAAGAGCTGACGGGCAACTTCTATAAGTTTCTCTCTTGTTTTTGATACCATTTACAGACAACAATGAATAGATTGCACAATTTGCTGATCATTGTGCGAAGATAATAATTTTTTCCGGTAATTTATCTATCTGTCTGGCCGTTTTTTATTTTTTTGAAATATATAGCAT
>VSPW01000006.1 GCA_009775535.1 Muribaculaceae bacterium | reverse complement strand
CACATACACCCTCGACCCCTCCGCCCTTACCCTCATTACCCTCCCGGCCAGCATCCGAAGCATCTGAAAGACACCGATTAAACCAACCGAATACACACCATGGAGACACCCCACCCCACATTCACAGCAGCCCTGCACGCATGGCAACAAGCCGCCACACTGCGCGCGCACCGCACACGCCTCAAAAACTACACCTACGGCAACCAATGGGCCGACCCCGTACGCGACGACACCGGAAACTGGACCACCGAAGGCCAGATGATAGCCGCAAGCGGACGCAAGCCACTCACCAACAACCTCATCCGGCGCATGGTCAAAACCATCGTAGGACGCTACCGCGCCACAGCACAAGAAAACGGACGCTACACAAAAGACAGCCCGCCGTTCACCGCCGCCAACAGCCTCCACGAACTCGATGCACGCATGCTCGAAGAATTCCTCATATCAGGATGCGCCATACAACGCATAGGCATGCGCCGGCCATCATCACAACCCATCATCGACAACATATCACCATCCGACTTCTTCGTCAACCCCCACCGCGACCCACGCGGAAACGACATCGAACTGATCGGCGTGGCCCACACACTCTCACTCCAGGAAATCCTACGCCGGTTCAGCCCCACCGACCCGCTACGCGCACGCCAGATCGCCCGCATATACCAAAACCTGAACAAAAACAGCGGCGGCGGCCTGCCCCTCGGAGGCAACATCCCCGAAAGCTCGTCAACACTCCTCGAAGCACCACCCGGAATGTGCCGCCTCATAGAGACATGGACACTCGAGACCACCGAACAACTCCTGTGCCACGACCCCGTAAACGCAAAAGCATACACCGCACCCACCTCACAAGCCACACACATCCAGAAGGCCAACGCCATACGCCGCGCCACCGCCACACCGGCAATAAAGACAAGATGGAAAATGACCCGCGCATGGCACTACCGGTTCTTCACCCCCACAGGACACATACTCGCACAAGGCACATCACCCTACCCACACGCATCACACCCCTTCGTCATAAAACTATACCCCCTCACCGATGGCGAGATACACCCGTTCGTCGAAGACCTCATCGACCAGCAGCGTTACATCAACCGGCTCATAGTCAGCATCGACCACACAATGCAGTCATCAGCAAAAGGCGTACTCCTCTACCCCGTCGACCAGCTCCCGCCAGGGCTCGACCTCGCCGAAGTCGCACGCCGATGGTCAGCCCCCGACGGACTGATACCCATCAACGGGCGCAACAGCCAGATGCCCGCACAAGTCGTCACAAAAAACAACGACACAGCAGCCTACCAGCTCCTCGCCCTACAGATGAAACTCTTTGAAGACGTATCTGGAGTCACAGACGCCATGATGGGAAAAGCCTCCGCCTCAAACGCCGGCGCAAACCTCTACGACGCACAGGTACGGAACGCCACCATCGCCCTGGCCGACATCTTCGCCACATTTGAATCATTCATCGATGCACGCGACGCCAAAGCCAGCACCCTCACAAAAGACAGCGGACACGCCGCGGGCTACAGCAGCCCCACGATCTCCGAAAACGGCACGCCGCGCAGATCCTTGTCCGAAAGCACCATCTCCTCACGCGGCACACGCCAGTCTATGCCCAGGGCCGCATCATCAAACCTCAACGTAGCCTCGCTCTCCGGACAATAGACATTGTCCACCTTATACTGGAACTGAGCCTCATCGCTCAACACCGCAAACCCGTGCGCCATCCCGCGGGGCACAAACAGCTGCCTGCCGTTATCGCCGCTCAGCTCCACCGCCACATGGCGGCCGAACGTAGGCGAGCCAAGCCTTATATCCACCGCCACATCAAGCACAGTCCCGCGCGAAACCCTCACAAGCTTCGCCTGCGCCGCAGGACCACGCTGGAAATGGAGGCCGCGCACGACCCCGCGCCGCGACAGCGACTCATTGTCCTGCACAAAATCCACACGGCCCACAGCCGCCTCAAACTCATCCCTGCGGAAAGTCTCCGAAAAATACCCGCGGTGGTCGCCATGGCGCACAGGCTCCACAAGCCACACACCACCGATTTCAAGCTCAACGAACCTCATACATGGAAACATCAATCCACCACATCATCATCCTTCGTCAGGTCAAGGACCACATTGTCATTGCCCTTGTCATAGTACTGCCGCCTCAGCGGATTCCGGCGCGCCTCATCATAGCGACGGCGCTGACGCCACACATCAAGCGCCAGATACAGCGCCTGCCGCATAGACTCCGCATCAGCCACACCCTTGCCCGCGATATCATACCCCGTGCCATGGTCAGGAGAAGTCCTCACCACAGGAAGGCCCGCAGTAAAATTAACGCCCTCATCCATCGCAAGGGCCTTGAACGGGGCAAGGCCCTGATCATGGTACATCGCCAGCACACCATCGAAATGCCGGTAGCTGTCAGCACCCCAGAAACCGTCAGCCGCATAAGGCCCGAAGCAAAGCACACGCTTCGCACGGCACTCCTCCACCGCAGGACTGATAACCTCAGCCTCCTCTCGGCCCAGAAGCCCGTCCTCCCCGGCATGAGGGTTAAGCGCCAGCACAGCTATACGCGGCGCATCAACACCGAAATCCCTCTGTAGCGAACGCTTCAGCGCAAATATCTTCTCCGTCACAGCCTCCTTCGTTATATGGGCCGCAACCTCGCTCAAAGGCATATGCGTAGTCACCAGCGCCACCCTTATCCCGTCGCTGCACATCAGCATCATAGCCTTGTCGCCATCACCCGCCGACGCCTCCAGATACTCCGTATGGCCCGCAAACATGAACGTCTCGCTCTGTATGCACTTCTTGTTGATAGGAGCGGTCACAAGCACATCTATATCACCCGCGCGCAGGTCAGCGACAGCACGCTCAAGCGCCGCATACGCAGCCATGCCAGCCTCCGCCGTTGCCACGCCGGGCTCCACACGGGTCTCCTCGTCAACCACATTTATAATATTGTTCACACCGTCCTTGGCATCAGCCGCCGATGTCACCTGGTTGAAATTCACATTCTGTATATCAAGCCCCTTACGGTAAAACGCCGCTATCTTAGCCGATCCGTACACCACCGGCGTACACATCTCCGCGATGCGCGTATCCTCCAGCACCTTCAATATCACCTCATATCCGACACCATTTATGTCCCCGTGGGTGATGCACACCCTTATCTTATAGTCTTTCATATCTTACTCGGTATTTTTTACATTTATGTCCACTTCAAATCCTGGCCTTGCCCGCAAGCAGGCCGCAGGCCGCCATTATATCCTCGCCGCGCGACGCCCTGATCGTAGCCGTCACGCCAAGCCCGTTAAGATGGTCTCTGAACGCCACCATCGCAGCCTCGTCACACGGGCCAAGCCCGCTGCCCTCTATCGCATGGAACCGTATCAGGTTCACACGCGCCGAAGTCCCGCGGATAAGCCTCGCCAGGGCATCGGCATGCCGCATGCTGTCATTCACGCCACGCCACATTATATACTCCACCGAAAGCCGGCGCTGGTGGGCGAAATCATAGCCACGGAGCATCTCCATGACATCCCGGACAGGATAAGCATTCTCCACAGGCATCAGCCCGCGACGCTCCTGGGCAAAAGGCGAATGCACGCTCACAGCCACATGCACCTTGGTCTCCTCGAGCAGCTCGCGCAGCTCACGCATCTTGCCGATAGTCGACACCGTGATACGCTTCGGGCTCCAGCCCAGCCCCCAAGGCGCGGTAAGCACCTCGACGGCATCCATGACAGCCCTCAGATTGTCCATAGGCTCACCCATACCCATAAACACAATGTTCGTAAGAGACCCGCTCTGCGGTATGGACAGCACCTGGTTTATGATGTCGGCAGCATCGAGGTTGCCATGGAAGCCCTGGCGGCCCGTCATGCAGAACGAACAGGCCATCCTGCACCCCGCCTGCGACGACACACACAGTGTCGCCCGCTCACGGTCCGGGATATACACGGCCTCCACGTCACGGCCACCGCGCCCCTCGAACAGGAACTTCACCGTCCCGTCCGCACTCCGCTGCTCAGCCTTGGGACGCTCACGTCCCACAGTCCAGCCCGCATCGGCAAGGCGCGCACGCGCAGCCTTCGGAAGATTCGTCATCTCCCCGATCGTACACACACGCTTGTCATAAAGCCACTGCGCCATCTGTTTGGCGGCGAATCCCGGAAGCCCAACCTCCGAAGCCACACCCTGCAGCCCCGCAAGCGTAAGCCCAAGCAGCCGCCTATGTCCAGAAATATTATCCATCTTTCATTTATTTCCCACAAAGATACAAACCTTTCCACAAACATCACCCCATCACCGCCGATAATTATGCCACACTACACACAAAACCGCCGTCGCCGCCAGAAAAGCCGGTCAGCCGTCGCCGCGGCCTTCCCTCTCCATATCCTCACGGCTCTTGCTCCTGGTCACCATGCCCACACCGCAGAACACCAGGACTACCGCCACGCCCTTGAGCACCGAAAAACCGCCCACTCCCATCCACACTGCGGCAAGCGTAGCCACGATAGGCTGCACATAATTATACATTGCCGTCACCGTAGGCCGCAGGAAACGCTGCCCCACAGGCAACAGCAGATAGCTCACAAAAGTAGGGCCGACGACAAACGCCGCCACACCCCACCAGGCATCACTCCCCACATCACCCAGGCCGGCACACGCCCACTCATTATACGAGAACGGTATCACACAAACGCTCGCATAGGTGAACATCCACTTCATAAGCGTAACCGGAGAATACCGAGACGTAAGCCGCTTGAACAGCACCAGATAGCAACTGAAGCTCAACTGCGCAGCCACCACCAGCACATCACCCAGCGGACTACCCTCTGCATCCCCGCTCCCGCCGCCTCCGGCTATCAGGATAAGCGCCCCGAGCGCCCCAAGGAACACACCGCCGACCTTAAGCCGGCTCACAGGCTCGCCAAGGAACACAGCGGCCAGCACCATCGTTATTATAGGCGAACTGGTAGTGATGATCGACGCATTCACAGGCGAAGTCAGCCCAAGCCCGAAAAGGAACAGCCCCTGGTTGAGCACAATGCCGAAAAGCGACGCGAAAAACATCAGCAGCAGATCCCTGCCCTCCACACGTTCCCGCCCGGTAAACAGCGACAGCACCCAAAAAAGGGCGGCAGCGCCCACCATCCGGCAGTCAGTCAGCATCAGGGGCGTAACACCGCCTGCAAGTATCACCTTCCCGAGAGGCGCGCTCACGCCCCACATGAATTCGGCACCAAGCATCGCCGAATGCCCCTTTATCTTTCCCTTTTCCATAACATAATAAAGAAAAGGGTCTCCAGGACAACCTGGAAACCCCGTAATGAATATCTCAAAGCATCATGCGAAACGCGAGAAATCGGCATTGCGCATGTCTCCGGTCTCTGCAAATGCCGTGTGGAACGCAAACGCGGCCTGGAGCGCATGCGGTGTCTGGCCTCCCTTGCCAAGACGCAGGTAGTCACGCAGCAGCGGACGGTAATCAGGATGCGCACAGTTCTCGATGATAGTCTCCGCCTTCTGCACAGGGTCCTTGGCACGCAGGTCGGCCACACCCTGGTCGGTGATAAGGATGTCCACCGAATGCTCCGAATGGTCGGCATGCGCCACCATAGGCACAATGTTGCTGATGAGGCCGCCCTTGGAGACAGACGGGCAAGAGAAAATGGAGATATAGCCGTTGCGGGTAAAGTCGCCCGAGCCACCGATACCGTTCATCATGCGCGTACCAAGCACATGCGTCGAGTTCACCGCACCGAAGATATCGGCCTCAAGCGCAGTGTTCATCGCAATGACACCAAGACGGCGGATAACCTCCGGATTGTTCGATATCTCCGAAGGACGGATAACAAACTTGTCGTGGAAAAAATCCATATTGGAGAACACTTCACGCATCATGTCATCGCTGATAGTAAGCGAACACGTCGACGCAAAACGGCACTTGCCCTGCTTGATGAGGTTGATCACCGAATCCTGCACCACCTCCGTATACATCTCGAACGTAGGTATGTCGTTGGCAAGACCGAGATCATTGAGCACAGCATTCGCCACATTGCCCACGCCAGACTGCAACGGCAGGAAGTCCTTGGGCAGACGGCCTGCATGCAGCTCGCCCAGAAGGAAGTTGACCACATTAGAACCTATCTGCTTCGACACCTCATCCGGCTCTGTGAAAGGCTTCACACCGTCAAGGGCATTGCTGCGCACCACACCTGCCACCTTGCGCGGGTCTATCCGTAGCACAGGCGAACCGATACGGTCGCTCGGGCTGTAGATAGGTATCTCGCGGCGGTAAGGGGGATCGGCAGGCATATACAGGTCATGCATGCCGCGCAGCTCCTTGGGGAGGGCCTCGTTAAGCTCGATGAAAATCTTGTCGGCCATCATGGCCCATGTCGGGGTGTTCCCGGCGCCCGTACCGAGCACTATCTCACCGTCATCATTGATGTCCGACGCCTCGATAATGGCATAGTCTATCTTGCCGATGAAACCGTAGCGTGCCTCCTGCGCAAGCTCCGACAGATGGCGGTCAAAATAGTGCGTGTCGTGAGAATTGATCCTTTGGCGCAGGTCGGGGGTATTCTGGTATGGCGCACGCATATTGATGGCGTTGGCACGTGCCAGCGCACCGTCAAGATGCTGGTTGGTTGATGCGCCGCTGAATATGTTCACCTTGTATTCACGGCCGGCCTCATGCTCTTTAAGGGCCTTAGCAGCTATCGCCTCTGGGATGACTTTCGGCGAGCCGGGTGCAGTGAAGCCGGATGTGCCTATCGAATCCAGATGGTTTATCTGGGCGGCAGCCTCTTCGGGAGTGATAAAGTTAAATGCCATTATGATATTTTTTATGGTTATATTTTTAAGTATTCAAAACTATGTACCTTACATGTCCACAGTATATATGCATGCCGCACTTTATGACGGCTCAGAATTTCCTTGCAAGTATCTCACCGGTTATTATGGCCCGGCGCAGCTCCTCCGCCTCACCGTCGTCAAGCACACCGTCATCATCCGCCAACTCCATCGGAGGCAGGTCGGCATCCGTCACCCGCACACCCTCATCAGGAAGCGCTGTGGCAGGCGAAACGGCCACAGGCGGAGGCGTCCCGGCCCTGCCAGGAAGCCTGACCGCGGCATCAGGCACTACAGGGGCAGAAGAGGCTGCCTTCTCGGGCCTCTTAACGGCCTCCTTCTTGCGCCTCTTGCCCACCTCGCTGTACAGCCCGACAAGGGCTATAAGCACCACTATGACGATTTTGGCTATTTCCACTTTTCTTCGTAAATTTGCACAAAAATAGCAATTATTGCGCAACAGCACAAATATTTTCAGAATTTAATGACAGCACCTCTTCCTTCACCCGTACCAGAAAAGGGGCGGACGCTATATATAGAGACATACGGATGCCAGATGAACGTGGCCGACTCCGAAGTGGTGGCCTCCATAATGGGCATGGACGGCTACACAGTCACCGATGACATCAACAGCGCCGATGCCATCCTGCTCAACACATGCTCCATACGCGACAACGCCGAACAGAAGATCATATCCCGACTGCAGGCCCTCGGCGCGCTGCGCCGCCGCGCCCACGGCAGACGGCCGCTCATCGGAGTTATCGGATGCATGGCCGAACGTGCCGGTCACGAACTGGCCGGCAAATGGGGCGTCGACATTGTTGCCGGCCCTGACGCATACCTCGACCTGCCTGCCCTGTTCGCTTCGGCAGAAGCCGGAGAAAAGGCCATAAACGTAGAATTGAGCACCACGGAGACCTACCGCGACGTGATACCGTCACGCATATCCGGCAACCGTGTCGGCGGGTTCATCTCCATCATGCGCGGATGCAACAACTTCTGCTCCTACTGCATAGTGCCGTATACACGCGGACGGGAGCGCAGCCGGGAAGTGGAAAGCATCCTGGCCGAGCTGGACGACCTGCGCGGACGCGGCTTCAAGGAAGCCACGCTGCTGGGGCAAAATGTCAACTCATACCGGTGCGGCGACATCGGATTCCCAGCCCTTCTGGCCGCCGTGGCCGAAGCTGCCCCCGACATGCGGATACGCTTCACCACATCGCATCCCAAGGACATGAGCGACGACACCATAGCCACCATAGCACGCTACCCGAACATCTGCAACCACATACACCTCCCGGTACAGGCCGGAAGCAACCGCGTGCTCAAGGCCATGAACCGCAAGTACACCCGGGAATGGTATCTGGACAGGATCGCCGCCATACGCCGTGTGATACCCGACTGCGGCATATCCACCGACCTGTTCACAGGCTTCCACGGCGAGACCGAGGAAGACTTTCAGCTTACCCTGTCGCTGATGCGCGAAGTGGGATTCGATGCCTCCTTCATGTTCAAATACTCCGAGCGTCCCGGCACACTGGCCTCACGCACAATGCCCGACAACGTACCCGAAGACGTGAAAATCGACCGCCTCAACCGCATGATAGCCCTACAGAATGAACTTTCGCTGGAATCCAACCGCCGCGACATCGGCAAGGAATTCGAGGTGCTTGTGGAAGGCGTATCGAAACGCAGCACATCGCAATGGGTAGGGCGCACCCAGCAGAACAAGACATGCGTATTCCCGCGCGGCAGCTTCCACACCGGAGACACGGCCCGCGTCCGCGTAGACGATGCCACCTCGGCAACCCTCATATGCTCGCTGGCATAAAAAGTCCAAAAGTATAGACCCCAACATACAACAAACACAACGATATGGTAATCCTGCAATGCGCCGTCATATTTGCCTTCCTGGCACTAGGCGAACTGGTGGTATGGCTTACCGGGGTGTCAATCCCGTCAAGCATCATCGGCATGCTCCTGCTGGCCCTGTCCCTGCAGCTGCGCATCATCAAGCTGCGCCACGTGGAGGGCGCGGCAGAGTTCCTGATAAAGAATCTGGGATTTTTCTTCATACCGGCCGGCGTGGCCCTGGTAGGCTACTTCGATGTGCTCCGTGCCCAGTGGCTGCCGATAGTCGCAGCATCCGTGGTAAGCACAGTCATAGTGCTAGGCATCACCGGCCAGCTACACCAGATGTCACGCAAGATATTCAACCGCCATGCAGTTTCTAGAAAATAGCTATTTCCTGCTTGCCCTGACATTCGCGGTGTTCATCGGGGCACGCATGCTATACCAGCGCACAGGTATCGCCCTGCTCAACCCCATCATGGTCACCATAGCCGCAATCATCTGCTTCCTGCTGGCTACCGGCATACCCTATGAGACATACTCAAAGGGAGGCAGCTTCATCGATTTCTGGCTCAAGCCGGCCGTAGTGGCTCTTGGTGTGCCATTGTACAAACAGCTCTCAACCATACGCAAGCAGCTGATGCCCATCATCCTGGCAGAACTGGCCGGATGCATAGCCGGGATAATCTCAGTGGTCCTTGTGGCACAGGCTCTCGGTGCAACAAGGGAAGTCATACTGTCGCTGGCAGCAAAATCCGTCACCACCCCGATAGCAATGGAGGTCACTGCCGCTGTAGGCGGGATACCGCCGCTGACAGCCGCCGTTGTAGTGTGTGTAGGCATCTTCGGTGGCATGACAGGATTCCGCATAATGAAGATGACACGCGTAGGCAGCCCGATGGCACAGGGCCTGTCAATGGGGACAGCGGCCCACGCCATAGGCACGTCAATGGCCATCGACGGCGGAAGCCTTCGCTACGGGGCATGGGCATCGCTCGGTCTGACCCTCAACGGGCTCTTTACTGCCCTTCTCACACCCATCATTTTGCAGATTATGGGCGTGTGAGCCTCTGGGCAATATTATTTGAGCCTGTAAAAAACGTATGGGCACACGCTTATATGTAACTTTGCCAGCAAAAACCAATCTCCGGAACATGCATACCATATCCAGGCTCATAGCACTGACAATAGCAACCGCCTCAACTCTGGCTACCTCTGCACAGGGCGATTCCATCATGGGGCGGCAGCTGGAGGAAATTGTGGTCACCGGCAGCAACAATGCCGTAAGCCGCAACCTCATCCCATACACCGTTTCAGTAATCGGCAAAAAAGAACTGGAGGCCACCGGACAGACACAGCTGCTGTCCGCCATCTCCGGACAAGTCCCCAGCCTGTTCGTGACACAGCGCAGCATATTCGGGTTCGGCGTAAGCAACGGCGGAGCAGGCCATATCAAGATGCGCGGCATAGGCGGCGACAAGGCCAGCGCCACACTTATGATGGTAGACGGACAGCCGCAATTCGCCGGCATATATTCCCACCATGTGGCCGATTTCTATGACAAGGAACATGTGGAACGGGTCGAGGTTCTGCGTGGCCCGGGATCGGTGCTCTACGGTTCAAACGCCATGGCGGGGGTGATAAACGTGATTACTGCCCGGCCCAAACAGGACGGCATCAAGACTGTTGTGTCATCGCAATACGGCTCTTACAACACGTGGCTATCGTCAGTGACCAGCACCGCACGCTACGGAGGGTTCTCTTCGCTTGTGTCGCTGTCGTATGACCGTACGGACGGCACGGCCGACAATTTTGATTTCAGCCAATGGAGCGGATATGCAAAAATAGGATATGACATAGGCCGCCACTGGAATGCGGCCGCCGACTACACGCTAATGAACTTCAAGGGCAACGACCCGATATACCCCATCCTGTCAGACCCCGGCTCGACTGACATATACCACCAGAACGTAACCCGTGGCGAGGCATCGCTGTCGTTCACAAACCGCTACGGCAGCACCAACGGCAACGCCCGGGTGTACTACAGCTACGGCAACCATTACGTGGACGACCCCAGGCACTTCCACAGCCTTGACGACCGCCTGGGTGTGCTCCTCTACCAGAACCTTACACCGTGGCACGGCGCGGCAATGACCATAGGCTTCGATTTCAACACGTATACTGGCAAGATCCCTATGTCGGGCGGGAACAGCCACAAGCCGGGGTCGCTGTCGACCATCAGCCGTAAGAGCATCACCGAATATTCGCCATATGTGACACTGTCGCAAGGCTTCCGCGGCGATGCCGTGACCCTAAACGCCGGCCTGCGCATGGCCAACAGCGACAAATTCGGCACACAGTGGATACCGCAGGCCGGAATAACGGCAACCACCCCCTGCGGGCTTACCTTGAAAGGATCGCTGGCAATGGGCTACCGCAACCCGTCGTTCAGGGAACTATATCTCTACAAGATGGCCAACCCGGACCTAGAACCTGAAAAAATGATGAATTATGAGGTGTCCGCAGGGCACAAATTCTCCCGCTATTTAACCCTGGACATCACAGCATATTATTCCAAGGGCGACAACATGATCCAGACCATTGACATGAAAAACTCCAACACCGGACATTTCATAAACAAGGGCATAGAAGTGGCGGCAAGCAGCCAGCCACTGGACAACCTATCGATATGGGCCACATACAGCTACCTGCACACTTCTCTCCACAACCTTACAGGCGCACCTAAAAACCAATATTTCATCGGTATAGACTGGCGGCCGGCAAAGCGTCTCGGCATCAACGCCGATCTCAAAGGCATCGGCGGGCTATATGTCGCCGATGACATAAAGCGCCAGGACTATGCCCTGGTCAACCTGAAAATCACATACGACCTGTGCAGCCATGCCACACTGTTCACCCGTCTGGAAAACATCACACATGCGCGGTACACCATAAACCGTGGATACGCAATGCCGGGATTCACTGCCATGGGCGGTTTCAAACTGAAATTCTAACCGATACCAAATAAACCAGTCATGAAGAAATTATTTCCATTCACAGCAATGTGCATCGCAGGCATAATGGCCGCAGCATGCACAGGGAAGTCAGGCGCAACGGCAGAAAGCGCCGTCACAGAGGCTACAGATTCCATCCCGACCGTATACTATATCAAAGACATAACCCCCGAGAACCTGATAAAGGCATACCAGGCGCTGGGACGCAAGGCAGAGGGCGACAAAGTGGCCGTAAAGGTGTCCACAGGCGAGTCAAACAAATCGAACCATCTCGACACCGCCCTTATCCGCGACTTCGTGCAGCTTGTCAACGGCACTATCATCGAATGTAACACGGCATACGGCGGCAACCGCTCGGAGACAGCCAACCATCTCCGAGCAGCCGAGGAGCACGGGTTCACCTCAATCGCCAAAGTAGACATCATGGATGCCGAGGGCGACACCGCCCTGCCTATAGCAGGCGGAAGGCATATCAAATACGACCTTGTAGGGAAAAACTATCCCAGCTATGACTTCACCGTGGTGCTGTCGCATTTCAAAGGCCACGCAATGGGAGGTTTCGGCGGGGCGCTCAAGAACATATCCATAGGCATAGCATCGTCAAACGGCAAGGCCTGGATACACTCTGCGGGACGTACAGCCGACCCGTCAAAGCTATGGGACAGCCTGCCGGCACAGGATGACTTCCTTGAGTCCATGGCCGAGGCCTGCAAGGCAATCATAGACCATGCAGGGGACAAGATACTGTACATCAACGTGGCCAACCGCCTGTCGGTAGACTGCGACTGCAACGGAGACCCCGAAGCCCCTAAAATGGGCGACCTTGGCATCCTGGCCTCACTAGACCCTGTAGCCCTTGACCGTGCATGCGTAGACATGGTGTTCAATTCGGAAGACCCCGGCAAGGCGGACCTTATAGAACGCATCAATTCCCGCCACGGCACTCATATACTCGACCATGCCGAAAAACTTGGGCTGGGATCCCAGAAATACAGGATCGTGACACTCGAATAGACGGCATAACGGATATTGGAAGCAGTGGCAGCCTGGCGGGAACACATACCCGCCAGGCTGCCGATTTTTTCGGCTACTATAACTTATTTATTCACCAATCTATGCATTAATATCGCAATTTCTGAGTATTTTTGCGGATATATATACATTTGTCCATTATGAAGACTACATACTTATTGCCCCTGGCCTTGACATTTGTGATGTCAAGCGCCTGCAATTCCAATGACGACCCAGCCCCCGGTCCGGACTGCCCGTCATCAACGCCCATATCCGTAAAAGTACTTGAATACATGCCGGCACCCGGCCAGTTTGTCAACCTGGCACCACGATATGAGGATGGTGATGACGCTGAAACGATGTGCCGAAAGGCCACTGAGGCTATAAACCGGGGCGACGTGGTGACACTGGGCGCTTTCGGGGGATACATCATCATGAAGCTGGATGAGCCAGTATATACGTCCATAAATGATGACAATATGGGCCTTAGGGTCGAATCCAACGCTTTCATTACATCCACCGACCATCTTGGCCGCAAATACGGCAGTTGCGAGCCAGGGATTGTGATGGTGATGGAGGACTATAACAGGAACGGCCTGCCTGACGACGGCAAATGGATGGAGATATACGGTGAGGTGTCACATCTTGGCAGTCCGGTTGATGTTGCCTACCACAATCCTAACGACAACGGAGATATACCTTATACGGCCAGCGACGGGACGGAAGGACATATCCCTTACCTGCCATCCTACAACAAGCAACCGTACTATCCTGAATGGATGGACAGCCATAAGCTGGAGTTCAGCGGACGGCGTCTGCCCGACAACGGATACCTGGATGAAGAGAGCGGCCAATACAGGCTCATCAACTACACGGGATATGTCGACGGGATGCCCAACAAGGACAGCGAACTTGACCTCTCCGACATCCGTGACCCCGAGACGGGACTGAACGCAGGAATCAAACGGATAGATTTCATAAAGATATACACCGGTGTGTTGCAGGTCAACGGAGCGTTGGGTGAATGCTCCACCGAGGTGGGACGTGTTGTGTTGTTCCGTAAGTGAACATTAAATACATGCCGGACATTATAAATAGACCGACTATAAAATTATGAGATCTATGAGCAAATCCAATGACAGCATACTGATATCCGGATGTGACCGTGAGTTTATGGAAATGGCCTCCCGCCTGGCAGAAGAGAATGTAGACAAAGGCGGAGGCCCTTTCGGAGCTGTGATAGTACGCGGCGGAAAGGTGCTGGCCACCGGTGTCAACACCGTGACCATAGACAACGACCCTACTGCACATGCCGAGGTAAACGCCATACGCAATGCATGCCGCGGGCTTGGCTCATTCAACCTTGCCGGGGCTGTAATATACAGTTCGTGCGAACCGTGCCCCATGTGCCTCAGCGCCATATACTGGGCCGGACTTTCCCGGCTATACTACGGTAACACGCAGGAGGATGCCGATGCCATAAATTTCAGCGACCGTTTCATATACCGTGAGCTGGAACGGCCCAAAGCCGAAAGGATGATACCGGCCATACGTGTGGACGGGACATCGGCCATACGTGCCTTTGAAAAATGGGCCGCAAAAGAGGACAAAACTGAATATTAACCTTTTACATATCTATGATTAATGAATAAGGCTGCTATCCATGGACAGCAGCCTTATTCATTAATATTATACGGGGGCTATTTCACTTCCCATGTCTCACCGGCCAAAATCATGTCGCGCAGTGAGGAGAAACCCTTCTTGGCACGCACATCGGCGATCTGTCGGGTGACACCATCATCATATGTATGTGCTTCCACATCGCGTATCACGCCTACGGCCAACGGAAGCTCCTTGCCGTCCATCATGGCAAGCTGCTGGTGCAGGAAGTTGGACTGGCAGTGGGCATCATGGACAAGGACATCGTCCATGGTGTACCCGTCCTTTCCTATCTCAACGGCCTTGAGCAGGAAACCGTCCTGGACGATACCTTTGTCATTGTCCTTACCGAATGTCATTTTTTCGCCATGGCGCAGGTGGATGGTGCGGTCGGCACGGAACTCACGGTCGGTGATGGCATTGTGTATGCCGTTGTTGAATATCACGCAGTTCTGGAGTATCTCCACCACAGATGCGCCTTTATGGCGTGCGGCTGCCACAAGAACTTCCTGTGATGTTGCCAATTCAACGTCAATCGAGCGGCCGAAGAAGTTTCCGCGCGCACCGAAAACAAGCTCGGCAGGGATGAACGGGTCTTCGGTAGTGCCGTAAGGCGATGATTTAGATACGAATCCACGGTCGCTGGTAGGCGAGTACTGGCCTTTGGTGAGTCCATATATCTTATTGTTGAACAACAGCATGTTGATGTCGATGTTTCGGCGGACTGCATGTATGAAATGGTTGCCACCGATGGCAAGGCCGTCACCGTCACCAGAAATCTGCCATACCGTCATCTGGGGGTTAGCCACCTTGAAGCCTGTGGCAATCGCCGCGGCACGGCCATGGATGGTGTGGAAGCCGTAGGTGTTCATATAATATGGCAGGCGTGAACTACAACCGATGCCGGAGATAACTGCGGTCATATGCGGCGGGACACCCAATACGGCCATGGCCTTATGGAGTGTGTTAAGGATTGCATGGTCGCCGCATCCGGGACACCAGCGTACGGACTGGTCGCTCTTATAGCTAGCTGCTGTATATGTTGTTGATTCCATTATGATTATACCTCCATGAATTTAGTTACACCTTCGACAATCTCCCTTACAAGGAACGGCTGTCCCTGCACCTTGTTAATGCGCTCTATCTTGACATCTGGGAATTTGGCCTGCAGGTAGTCGGCAAACTGCCCTGTGTTGAGCTCGGCCACCACTACGCGCTTGTATCGGCGCAACAGCTCTCCGGTATTTGCCGGAAGCGGGCTTATGTAGCGGAAATGCGTAAATGCCACATGCTTTCCGGCGGCATTCAGTTCCTCTGCGGCGGTATAGAGATGGCCGTATGTGCCGCCCCAGCCTACAAGCAGTGTGTCTGCGGAGGCATCACCGCATATAATATCAAGTGCGGGTATGTCGTGGGCTATGCGGGCTATCTTTTCCCGGCGTATGTCCACCATGCGTTCGTGGTTGACCGGGTCGGTGGATATAGCGCCGGTCCTTATGTCGCGTTCCAGGCCTCCCAGACGGTGGGCGCAGCCTTCTGTACCGGGGATCGCCCAGTAGCGGACATTATTTTCATCGCGCATTACGGGACTCCAAGAACCGTCGTGCATGCTTTCAGGCACGTAATGCGGGTATATTTCCGGATATTCATCAGCTTCGGGTATGCGCCATGCGCTCGATCCGTTGCCGATGAAGGCGTCGCTCAGGAGGATGACCGGTGTCATGTGCTCGATGGCTATACGCGATGCCTCGAATGCCATTGTGAAGCAGTCGGTGGGCGATGCCGGTGCTACAACCGCCACGGGCGATTCACCGTTACGGCCATAGAGTGCCTGCATGAGGTCGGTCTGCTCTGTCTTTGTGGGAAGCCCTGTAGACGGACCGCCACGCTGCACATCGATGACAACCAACGGGAGTTCCGCCATCACTGCAAGGCCAATGCCTTCGCTCTTTAGCGCAAGGCCAGGGCCTGATGTGGATGTCACTGCCAGATTGCCGGCAAACGATGCGCCGATTGCGGAGCACACGCCTGCAATCTCGTCCTCCATCTGGCATGCCTTCACTCCAAGGTCCTTGCGCTTTGCAAGCTCGTGGAGGATGTCGGTGGCGGGTGTTATGGGGTAACTGCCCAGGAACAGCGGCCTGCCTGATTTCTCGGATGCCATTATCAGTCCCCATGCCGTGGCCGTGTTTCCGTTTATGTCGGTGTATACGCCCGGACGCGGGTCTTCGGTGTCTATGCGGTAGGTGGGGACAGAGGCATGGATGTTGTTGCCGTAGTTGAAACCAGCTTCCAGCACCTTTGCGTTTGCCTCGTATATGGCCGGCTTCTTGGCGAACTTGCCGTGCAGGTGGCGCAATGCGCCTTCAAGCGGACGGTCGAAGAGCCAGCATATAAGCCCAAGGGTGAATATGTTGCGGCATTTCAGCACCGACTTGTTGTCAAGCCCGCTATCTTCAAGGGCGGCCTTGGTCATTGATGTGACCGGCACTTCGACAACGGTATCGGTAATGCCCAACTCCCCGAAGGGGTCCATTGTAGAAAAGAAAGCTTTCTTGAGGTCGGATTCCTTGAACGAATCAATGTCCACTATAATCACGCCGCCCTTACGCAGGAACTTAAAGTTCTGCTTAAGCGCCGCGGGGTTCATGGCTACAAGGACGTCAACCTGGTCGCCGGGGGTGTGGACACCCATACCTACACTGACCTGGAATCCTGACACGCCACCAAGCGAGCCCTGAGGCGCACGTATTTCCGCAGGATAGTCAGGGAATGTGGACACTTGGTTGCCGACTCCTGCCGACACATTGGTAAATATGTTCCCGGCAAGCTGCATGCCATCGCCAGAATCGCCCGAAAACCTGACAACTACCTTGTCAATGGTCTTCACATTGGGTCTTCCATTCATAATAATGAAATGTGATTGTGTTTCTTTAATTGTTGATTTACCACGGATTAGAGGTTAACATCCGGTTTTGTGGCCGGATGCGGCAAAGGTAAGCAAAATTTCCCAATCCGTGGATGGCAAAACGCGCATAAATTCCACTGAAGATATATTTATCAGACAAATGGCGTAAAGCCTATGCAGGTCAAATGGTTGAGAATTTGTAAGCGAACCCGAATGAAAGTATCTCCTTGAGCATGAACTTACGCCATGTGTGGTCGCCTTCTGTACGTGGTGTAGACGAATCGTAGCGCGCATGGCAATATATCTGCGTCGTGAGGAAACGGTTTATCTCAAACGACAATGTGTTCTCCCAGTCGGCCTGGATGTATGAATAGTCTGTGAAGAAGAATACGCGTGACTGCCAGATAATGTTGTAGGCGATCGCCCATCTCATTTTCAGCTCGGCAGTGCTACCGTACTGGCTTACTGTCTTATGCCCGGGCTTGATACCATAGGCAGTGACGTCCATACTGCGGTCGGTGCATATCTTCATATTGTATGCCAACGGCGATATGGAGGCATCGAACGTGAAGTTCTTCTTGGAATAGTTGTATGTCATACCGACACCGACATTGAGGTCGGCCGGAGAAAGGAACGCGGCCCTTAATGTACGCGTATTGGATGTATACGAATTTAAGAGCTGGGTCTTGAACTGGAATGTGAGCGAGTAGAACCACCTTTTTGCCGCCTTCACACCGAAGGTTGAATTTATCTGGAAGAGGTCTTCGGATATCGAATAGTTGCGGAGGGAGTCATCTGGGGCTGAGTTCATGCCCAATTTATACTGTATGGTGGTGTCGAACAGCAGTTTGGGATGATAATTCTGGTTCAGCTTTACGTTCCATATGGCATGCGCTATTATATTGAGGTTGTTGTTGCCGCCTTGATACCAGTTGGGCGACACATAGGCCTGCGAGAACTGTATGTTGCCTGAGAACTGGTGCATCCAATGGCGCTCATCGATCTTTTCGGCCACCAGATCGGCCCCCGCCATAGGATCGACCTTCACTTCGTGGATGTCTATCACCTGAGTCTTGGGGTCTATTACCACTTCAAATTTCTTTGGCGGCTCGGGCAGCCATGCCACATTGTATTGTACGGATTCAGGACACTTCAACATATAGGCCTGCTTTGCGCGCTGCATGTGTGTGTCCACTGCATTGGCACGCATAAGCCAGCCTGCGGCTGGAATATCGGCCAACGGGTCGACAGACGACAGGGAGTCGGCGTCAAGCATGCGGTATGTGTCGAATATCGCAGGTACAAAATAGTAGTTCGGTATGGTTGCCACGGGGATATACCCTACCGATGCCACTGCGGCAGAATCAGACAGCAATGAGTCGGCAACGGATATACGAGGCATCTCCATGATTGATACCGCAGTGGCTTCCGCCTGCACTGCGTCAATGGAATCTGCCGATGCAGTGCGGCTGTCCTGCCTTACCGCAGCTGCAGCAGCCACCCTGAGGGCTGTATTGCCCCATTTTTGTGTCGTCTGCGCCATTATGGATGCCACACTTATTATTGTCATGGCCGCAAAGGCGGCAAACCGTGTATAGAAATGCATATTCGTCAATGATTATTGGCTTATAATTAGATGTATACGTGATTTTGTCATTTTTGCGGCTTGTATGCCGTGTATAGTGTGCATGTCCCGAATGTCATGGGTCGGAAACTTGCCCGGGCAAATCCGGCTGAACGTGCAATGTCCAGCATGTCCTCGCCCTGCGCTACAGCAGCGATGCTTTCGGGGAGGTATGTATATGCCCTTATATCCTTTGACACCATACGCCCCACCCTTGGTATTATCTGCCTGGTGTAGAAACGGTAGAACGGCTTTGCTATCGGCGATGTAGGCGTCGACAGTTCCAACACGGCAAGCATGCCACCCGGACGCAACACCCGCAGCATCTCGGAGTAGCCTTCGCGGAGATGCTCAAAATTGCGCACGCCATAGGCAACGGTTACACAGTCGAACGTGTTATCGGGCATCGGCAGGGCCAGGCAGTCGGCCACCTGAAGCGACACGCGTCCTGACAGCCCTGCTGCCTCGACCTTGGCAGAGCCGCGGTCAATCATGCCCTGCGACAGGTCTATACCGGTGACACGGCATCCGGGTATGCGTTTGGCAAGTGTTATGGCAAGGTCGCCCGTACCTGTGGCCACGTCCAATATATGGGCTGGAGCGGTATCGGCCACCGCCTTGACCGCACGCCGACGCCATAACCGGTCAATCCCCATGGTCATGGCGCGGTTCATGAAATCATAGGCGGGTGCGATGGAGTCGAACATGTCGCGCACCTGCTCCGTCTTGCCCCTGGAGGGGTCGTATGGCTTTATGTCCTCTGCTGCCACCGGAAGCCTACTGTTTACCTAGTGAGGCGAGACATCCGATCACGTTGGACTCTATACGTCCCGTAAGGTCCTGGCATGACGCTTTTTCAAACGTACGGCCTGTAACCTTCTCGTACAGTTCTATATAGCGTTCGGTGACAGATTCCACAAACGAAGGCGTCATTTCAGGCACATGCTGGCCGGGCTGTCCCATAAATCCTTGCCCGATCAGCCACTGGCGTACAAATTCCTTCGAGAGCTGGCGCTGCTGTTCCCCTTTTTCAAGGCGCTCCTGGTAACCTTCGGCATAGAAATAGCGTGATGAGTCGGGTGTATGTATCTCATCTATAAGGTATACCTTTCCGTCGGCCTTTCCGAACTCATATTTCGTGTCTACAAGTATAAGCCCCTTTTCGGCAGCCATACGGCTGCCTATGGCGAACAGTCGGCGGGTATAGTCCTCCATGATTGTGTAGTCTTCTTCCGACACTATGCCCTGTTCTATTATTTCCTGGCGGGAGATATTGAGGTCATGGCCTTCATCGGCCTTTGTTGTAGGGGTGATTATAGGCTCTGGCAGGCGTTCGTTCTCACGGAGGCCTTCAGGCAGTCTTACACCACAGATTTCACGTGCACCGGCGGCATAGTCGCGCCATGCGCTGCCTGCCAGGTAACCACGTATAATCATCTCGACCTTGAAGCCTTCGCAACGGCGGCCGACTGTGACCATGGGGTCTGGTGAGGCAATTTTCCAGTTAGGCACCTCATGTGATGTAGCGTCAAGGAAGTAGGCAGCTATCTGATTTAGTACCTGTCCTTTATAAGGAATACCTTCGGGCAGTATCACATCAAATGCCGATATACGGTCAGTGGCTACCATCACCATGTACTGGTCGTTAATGGTGTACACATCGCGTACCTTGCCGTGGTATACTGCGGTCTGTCCGGGAAAATTGAATTCTGTTTTTGTAAGAGCTTGTGACATGATGGCTTATGTTTTATGTTTTCTGATTTTTTCTTTTTTCATTTAGGCGTCTGCGCATCCTGTGACGCATGATGCGTCTCATCGTATTTCTCATACGCCTCCACTATGCGCTGCACCAGCCTGTGCCGGACTATGTCCTTTTTCCCGAATTCCACGTGGCCTATGCCGGGTACACCGTCAAGCACCTTAAGCGCCTGCACAAGGCCCGATATGGTCGACCGCGGAAGGTCGATCTGGGTTATGTCGCCTGTTATTATCATCTTGGCGTTCATGCCAAGGCGCGTAAGGAACATCTTTATCTGATGGGTAGTGGTGTTCTGCGCCTCGTCGAGGACGATTATGGCATTGTTGAGCGTGCGTCCGCGCATGAATGCAAGCGGGGCTATCTGTATGACGTTGGTCTCCATGTATTCCTTAAGCTTGGCGGCTGGAATCATGTCCTCAAGCGCGTCATACAGAGGCTGCAGGTACGGGTCAATCTTGTCTTTCATATCGCCCGGAAGAAACCCGAGCTTCTCCCCGGCTTCGACGGCCGGGCGGGAAAGGATGATTTTCCTTGCCTCCTTGTTTTTCAGAGCACGCACGGCAAGCGCTATCGCTATATAGGTCTTGCCCGTACCGGCCGGGCCCATAGCAAAGGTGAGGTCATTTTCCGTGAACTGCTCCACAAGCCTCTGCTGGTTAGGGGTGCGGCCTGATATGGGCTTCCCGTTGACGCCGTATATTATCACATCGTCCCTTTTTAGGCGCTCCGGCGCATCGCCGCGCACAATGTCGATGATGATATCATCAGTCAGGGTGTTGTATTCGGCGCAATATGCTTCCAGTTCCTTGATCTTACGCTCAAATTCCGCTGTCTCGCCATCCTCCCCTATCACCTTTATCACCTGCCCTCGGGCCGCGATACGGAGTTTCGGGAAAAGGTTATGTATGAGCTGCATATTGGAATTGTTGACCCCGTAAAAGCTTACAGGATCAACATTTTCTATGATTATGATACGTTCAATCATTGACAATGGCAAAATTTAATGCAAAGTTACATAGTTTAACTAATTGGACAAAATTATATCCTATCAATATAATAGGATTGCCCAATAAAAAGTTTACATGAAACTTCTTTTGCCCATGCCATTAGCCGGCGTATGGCGCATGTCTCTAGTGTGGGCGGTATAGCAGTACGGCCGGTTCGGATGACAGGGTACGGCGTGCCGCAGCCGCTATGGCCTCCGCCTTGGCGGCATTCCGATATCGCACGGTGGCCTGTGCTGGGTCTTCTCCGTGGTATTCGGCAATGGCGGCGGCAAGGGCCTGCTCGGCATATCCCATCTGTCTCATTGCGTACATCGCCTCATAGCGGTTTGCCGCACGTTGCAGTTCGTGGCCGGTTATCGCCGCAGGGTCGCACAGCTTCCTCGCTTCGGAAATTAGAGCGGCGGTGGCGGCGGCCACTGTCTTGGAGTCCTCGGCTGAAGGCTTTGCCGTAAGCATGAGGTAGCCATGGCTCTCAAGCCCCGATATCGAAGCATCGGCCTCGACAAACAGATCCGTACCAAGTATCAGGTTGCGCCTCATGCGTGATGAGTTGCCGGATGCAAGCAGGTCGGTGATTATATCGCACGGGATATAGTCCGGCTCATTGTATGCGGCCATCCGCCATGCTGCTACAATCATGGTCTGCGGCACACGCCCATGTACGGTCAGCGTCTGCCCTTGGCCTGGCATTGTCCCTGAGGCCACGCTACCACGTGCCGCCACGTTTCTGGACGGGATGTCGCCGAACCATTTTTCAACAAGCCTAACCGTGGTGTCATAGTCCACGTTGCCCGCTATGCTCAATATGGCATTGTCGGGGGCGTAATGGGCAAAAAAGAACCGGCGTATATCCTCAAGTGTCGCGTTCTCTATGTGTGACGGGTCTTTGCCTATCACCGGGATACGGTACGGATGCCCGGGCGCATACAGCATGCCCCTGAGATGATGCCCCAGGTCGCCGTACGGCTGGTTGAGGCACTGCTGCTTGAATTCTTCTATTACGACACCTTTCTGTATGTCGAGCGAGCGTTGGCTGAACGCCAAGGACAGCATGCGGTCACTTTCAAGCCGTAGCGCCGTCTCAATGTTCTGTGCAGGCAGTATGTCATAGAAATTCGTGAAGTCATCGCTAGTCCAGGCGTTGGACATGCCACCGGCCTCCTCCAGTTCGCCATCAAATGACGGCACATTAACAGAGCCGCCAAACATCAGGTGCTCAAACAGATGGGCAATACCTGTCAGTTCCGGCGATTCGTCCCGCGCCCCGACATCGTAGAGCACGTTGACCGCCACCATAGCCGTGGAAGGGACATACGTGTGGACCAGACTGAGACCGTTTGCAAGTGTGTGGACAGCCATCGTCAGCCAACGACCTTCATCGACAATATGCGTATATCTTCCTTTGGACGGTCCGAACCGTCGGTTTCGGCCTTTTCTATACGGTCTATCACATCCATGCCGGAAACCACCTCGCCGAACACGGTGTAGTCGCCGTCAAGATGCGGCGTCCCGCCGATTGTCGAATAAGCATCCCGCTGCTGAGGGGTAAGCGATGACGGATTTGCGGCAACAAGCTCTTCTGTGAGCGAAACCAGCTCTTCCTGCAATCGAGTCAGGCCTGCCGTATCGCCAGCCTGCTGCATGGACCGTATGGACGCCATCCGGTCCTTCGCAAGGTTGCCGAATATGGCCTGCTTCTGGCGGGCCATCAGGTTCTCATCCATCCTGTTAAGCTCACGCTCATTGTAAACGCGTCCTGTGACTACATAGAACTGCGATCCCGAAGAACGTTTCTGCGGGTTGACTCCGTCCCCTGTACGGGCGGCTGCAAGCGCTCCGCGCTTGTGGAAATGCTTAGGATATACAAATTCAGCCTCTATGGTGTAGCCGGGGTTGCCGCTGCCCAGGCGCTGGCCGGGCTTGGCTGTCCTGGAATCCGGGTCACCTGCCTGTATCATGAATCCGTCTATCACACGGTGGAAAAGCGTGCCGTCATAATATCCGTCCTTCACCAGCTTGAGGAAATTATCGCGGTGGGCGGGGGTATCGCCGTATAGAAGTACTGTGAAGCTGCCCAGGGTGGTGGTGACTTCAACCTTTACCGATGTAGTGTCCGATGCGTTTGCCATATCTGTAGTTTTATCCGAAGTAGTAGAGGCGCATGCAGCCACGGCTGTGAACGACAGCAGCAGGCTCATGAGCGCCGTTATGATTGTACTGCACCTCCATGTCATATCTTTGATGTGGGGAAAAGGCGTTTGTATATACGGCGGAAATTATTGTCGGACGCACGCAGCTCCTCCGCACGCTGTTCATAGTCCTCACCCCATATCGAAGGGAGCAGGTCGCCTATATACCTGTGCTCACGGTCCTTGTCAATGGCTGCCGCTATCAGCCGGCGCACCGGCGATGCATATGCCTGTCTGTCGATGGCGTTAAGGTATCTTGCCGCCGACGTGCAGAACTGTCCGGAGACATCGACCTGTATCATATTTGAAGCCAACAGCTCGATATCTTCCTGTGTAAGCACCTCTATATTGTTGGCAATGAATTCATATGTCGCCAGTCCGTCGGGGTCGGCGGCAAGGGCGCGCTGCTGCTCTGTGGTCATCATGATGTGTCAACGTGTTAATTCGGCTTACTTATCCGCCAAGGACGGATATGCCGCTTGTTTTAGGGTTATCGCAGGCAAAGTTACAAACTTTCAGCAATATCTCCAACCCGCATGCGTACGTATAGGGACAATATATCTACAATCTGCTCCGGGGAGAGCTTCGACGAGTCGATGCAAATGTCGTACGTTGATGCGTTACCCCATTGCTTGTCGGTATAGAAATTATAGTAGTTCGCCCGTAATTTGTTTGTACGGCGGGCCAGTGACCGTGCCTGGTCTGCCCCCAACGCGTCACCGCGCGAAGTGATACGGCGTATGCATTCGTCCTCAGGCGCATTGACGAACACTGATATCAGCCTCGGATGATCTCGGAGGACATAATCGGCAGTCCTGCCTACAATCACACACGGGCCCCGCATCGCGGCCTCCCGGATGAAATCGCTCTGTGCACGGTATACGCTGTCGTCGCTTATCGCATTGGACCCATACCATCCGGCCGGGTTCATCCCGAAGTTGAACCCTATTGATCCGCTTATATAATTGGGGAACCGCTCATCGCGGCGCTCAAAGAACTCTGGACTCATGTTGGCCTTACGTGCGGCATCGGACAGCAGTTCCTTGTCATAGTAATCGATGCCAAGTTTCTTTGCGAGCATATTTCCCAACAGCCGCCCCCCACTGCCGAAGGTTCGTCCTATCGTGACTGCAAAAAGCCTGGGATTGGAGGCCAGGGTATCGTAAAATTCGGATTTATCGTTCATGGCATATACTGGATTATGGTTTTTTATATTCAACATTTTCAACACATATAGGTTTACGCATCACAGCCGGGCAAGCATGTAATCTGAAATCGCCTTCAGGAACACGGCGCCATAACGGGCCGACTTAAGTTCACCGACTCCAGTGACATCTTTCATTGAGGCCATGTCGCGGGGCATCTTTGCTGCCAT
>VSPW01000059.1 GCA_009775535.1 Muribaculaceae bacterium | reverse complement strand
ATGGATTCGAACCACCGAAGGTATAAACCAGCAGATTTACAGTCTGCCCCATTTGGCCACTCTGGTATTCGCCCTTTAGAACGGACACTGCCTAAACAGCACCACCCTATTTGTTTGAGCCTCTTGTCGGATTCGAACCAACGACCCCGAGATTACAAATCACGTGCTCTGGCCAACTGAGCTAAAGAGGCGTCTTTTCAATTTTCTATTGCCTGCAAACCCGTAGGAGTTTGAAAGCGGTTGCAAAGTTACAAACTATTTTCTAACCTGCAAAATTTTCAGCCGATTTTTTCAAAAAAAACTTTTTTTTCAATATTATCAGGCGTCATTCCTGCAGTGGCTCTCTTGCCGTTTGCGAGTGCAAAGTTAAAACGAATTTTCCGTGTTTGCAACTTTTACGGCATTTTTTTCACATACATAGGCAAAATTATGCATGTCGACCGCCGCTTATATGCTTAAAGCAGTAGCAAATATCTATAAATCAAGACATCAGCTTTGCATATGTTCCCTGTAGTCGTCAACGGCTTTTTTTACCGACCCATGCATGAGCAATAGCCGTTTAGCCTCCTCATATGGCAATGACAGCTCTTCGGCAACCATCCTGGCCCCACGGTCTACGAGTTTTGCATTTGTAAGCTGCATGTTTACCATCCTATTACCTTTTACGCGGCCCATCTTTATCATCACGGCAGTAGAAATCATATTGCATATCATTTTCTGGCCCGTACCGGATTTCATCCGCGAACTGCCGGTGACGTATTCCGGACCGACCACCATTTCAATAGGTATGTCGGACACCGCCGATATCGGGGCATCGGGGTTGGACGTGATGGATGCTGTCAATATCCCTCGACGGCGGCACTCCTCTATCGCAGAGATAACATATGGCGTGGTGCCTGACGCGGCAATGCCTATGACAGTATCAAGAGAGTTGATGTTGAACCGTTCAAGGTCGCGCCAGCCCTGGCACAGATCGTCCTCAGCATTCTCAACCGGATTGCGCAACGCTCCATCCCCACCGGCTATGATCCCGATGACCCATGTAGGGTCCATGCCAAATGTCGGAGGTATCTCGGACGCATCAAGAACCCCCAACCGTCCCGAAGTGCCAGCCCCCATATAAAATATACGGCCGCCACGCTTCATACGGCTCACTATGCTTGTGACAAGCCGCTCTATCTGTGGTATGGCTTTTTCTACGGCGAACGCCACTTTTTTGTCTTCCTCATTTATCTCTCGCAACAGGTCAATGACCGGTTTCTTGTCCAGTCCGTCATACAAAGACGGCTGTTCGGTAACCTTTACAAACGTCATATCATATGATTTTTTTAGTATGGTATTCAACCAGCCCCTCCATAGGGCTGCGCAATATGCGTCCCAATGTGCAACCGAATTGCCCGGCGGCATCAGCAAGGACATCGCGGTAGTAATATGCAATAGACCCGACAAAGCCCACAGCCATATCCCGGTAGGAGCTGTAGTTTGCCACATTCCGTTCAAAGAAAGAGATGAACGCACGCAGGACAAGACCGTAGACGGCAGGGTCGGAGATGTTCTCCAGAAGGAATGGAGTAAGTGATGCCAGAAAGCGGTTGGCCTGCGGCTGCCTATATACGCGGTCGATAACAGTAAGCCTGTCCAGAGAGTACTGTTCCAGGAATCTTGCACACAGCTCTTCCGGAAGCTGGCGTTTAAGCACATCACCGACAAGCATCTTGCCTAGCACCGCCCCGCTGCCCTCATCACCAAGTATGTATCCCAACGGTGATACATTATCGATGATATGCCTACCGTCATAGACACATGAATTTGACCCTGTGCCCAGTATACACGCGATTCCGGGGTCGCTCCCACAAATAGCACGTGCAGCGGCAAGCATGTCGCTGTCGACCGTAACACTGACATCGGGTATATGCCCGGAAATGGCAGAGGCGACAATAGCGCACTTTTCATCAGAGACACACCCTGCGCCATAGAAATGGACTGACGCCGGGCTTAGGCCTTCCATCTGAGGCATCAATTGCCCACCGATACAGGCCGAGACCTCATCTTCCGACATCACTACAGGGTTTATGCCGGATGTCGACACTTGTTTCACAATGGAAGCCCCTTCGACAAAGCACCAGTCGACCTTGGTGCTTCCGCTGTCTGCAATTAATATCATATCCTTATAATATATTATAATGTTTACACTATTAATAAACGTCACTCCGTCCCGCGTTTTTTAAGGCCAAAATCCGGAGCTATCTTCAATATTGAGCACACACCTATAGTCGCGGCACAACAGACGATTGTCCATATGAAAAAATACCGGTATCCGATTGTCTCCTGAAGCCATCCGGCAGCCATTCCCGGCAGCATCATCCCAAGGGCCATGAAACCGGTGCATATGGAATAATGGGCCGTCCTGTGCCTGCCTTCCGAAAAATATATAAGATACAGCATATATGCCGTAAACCCGAACCCGTATCCGAACTGCTCGACAAACACACATATATTTATGGTGAGCAATGACGGCTCTGTGGCATAGCTGAGGTATACGAATGTGAGGCATGTCAGCGACATGCTCCAAGCCATAGGCTTCAACCACCGCCTAAGCCCTCCCCTGGCGGCCATGATGCCACCGACAATGCCACCGGAAGTAAGACCTATTATACCGATAGTGCCATACACAAACCCGACGACCTTTGTGGACAGACCTAGCCCGCCCTCGCTGACAGGGTCAAGCAAAAACGGGTTTATAAGTTTGACCAGCTGAGCCTCTGGCAAACGGTAAAGCAGCATGAACGCAACAGCGGCCCATATCTGCTTTTTCCGGAAAAAAGAGCGGAATGTGTCGACGAACTCACGGAACACATCGTGCGCCGACCGGGAAGAGTCCCTGGCAGAATCGGCTACAGGACGTGGCAATGCCCATCCGTGGTACAATGACACCATGAGGAAAAAGACAGACAATACACCGAACGCCACACTCCAAGCAAACGGAATGTCGCCCGTACACGTCTCGATGCTTCCGGCAAGAATCACGAGCGCCCCTTGGCCAGCCACAGTGGCTATACGGTAGAAGGTAGAACGTATGCCTACATAGAACGACTGCTGATGCCCCGTAAGCGCCAGCATATAGAAACCGTCGGCGGCAATGTCGTGTGTGGCTGAAGTAAACCCAACAATCCAGAACACAGCCAGTGTGAGCTGGAAAAACATTTCCGTAGGTATCGTAAAGGCTATCCCGGCCAACGATGCCGCCAATGTCCACTGCATCATCAGCGTCCACCTACGTTTTGTGGATATAATGTCGATAAACGGACTCCATACAGGCTTTATGACCCATGGCAGATACAGCCATCCTGTGTATAACGCAATGTCGGTATTGGATATACCCAAACGCTTATACATTATCACTGAAAGTGTCATCACTGCTACATAGGGAAGCCCCTGCGCAAAATATAGTGTCGGAATCCAAGCCCATGGATTCCGGGCTGATATCTTTTCCATAACCGGATCAATATATCTTCTCTACGGAAGAACCAGAAAAATAATGATACAGAATCTGAGTATACGAATAGCCCCTGGCACCCATTACGGCAGCGCCGATCTGGCACAGGCCCACGCCATGCCCCCAGCCTGCGCCATGCAGTATGAACCGCGATGGGACGTCTCCGCCACCGTCCACACATTTCTCCACGGTAAATGCGGAACTATAGAGATGGGTCGACGACAATGTACGGCGTATCTCCAACTCCTTTCCGATGACCATAGTCCTTTTTGTGCCCACTATCTCCAGTTTCCACAAACGCCCAGAAGTGCCCCTCGCCACAGGCACGAGGTCAACTATCTGTCCGAAATCAATGCCACTGCGCTCCTTTATTATTCCGGCAAGCTCGTCCTGTGAGTATTCCACCGTCCACCGGTAAAAGTCGGCTGTCTCCTGGTCATAATTGTTCAGCACCTGCGACAGGACAGCGGCATCACCGGTGTTGCAGAAAGAGTCCGGATTACCTAGAATCCATTCCCTGGCATTGCTTTCCTTAGTCAAGTCAGGATATCCGTCTTCACTTTCCGTATCGCGTCTCACTGACAGGTAGGGAACGTCTATCGGCTGCCAACAGTTCCTGAACTCCTCAAACACTCCGCCGCAGCATTTTGAGAACCTTGCATCGCACAATCCTCCTCCATACATAAGCACCTCTCCTTCGGTTGCCCTGACTGCATCAGACACCGACGTTGACGTCTGGCGTGTTATGCCCTGATAACGCTGGCAATGGTCATCGGCGCAAACATCGTAGTTAAGATGGTCATCCTTGTCGTACCACCGCAATATTTCCGAACCATTGACAACAGTCCCGTCCTTCCCGCAATCCTTGTCGTGTCCGTCCGCATGCACAGTGCACTTGCCTATCTGTGCAAGCAGCCAGCTCCTGGAGATGACAGCGTGGGCCTTGAGAAGCTCCATAGATGATGTTGCGCTCATTTCGGAAGATATGACACTCATGAGGTACTCCTCTACAGGAATGATATTTACAGCGGTGACACCACCGTCCTCGACAATAAAGCGGAGCGACCCGCGGAATGTCTGGTCTTCATTCCTTTGCCAATGAAATCCACGGCCTATCGTAACACCAAAAAGGCCAAAGCTGCATCCTGCCATATCGTCAGGGGTAAACTCCAGCTGCTCTCCTACCAGCCGGCCATCAAGCATAATCGCCGTACCATCGGCCGACAACGCGACTTCATGGCATCCGGTGACCGCTCCACCACCGCCATGGAAACTTCCGTTAAGGATAAACCTTACCGCTGTGGCATTCATGATGCCTACCTTCACATTCGGTTTTTGCATTTATATCATTTTTTTAAGACGGCCTGCACGACACCTTCAATGTCTCGGCCGCTATAACAAAGTTCGTCAAAAATTTTCTTTATGGCAACTGCATCCATACGGAGAAAGTCGCAACGCCTAGGCATGATGAACAGCCCTCCCATGTCAACCGATGCCGGACTGACTAACATGGTATGCTCACCTTCAGTCCCATAGAAGGATGGGCGGTGACGTTTACGGGGTATCACTACAATACGCACAATGCCAGCACCTGCAGCATATGCCAGCACATTCATCATAGGCTCTTGACTGCCACCGGCACATGGCAAGGCCGCATACAACATGCCAAAGGCCTCAGAAGCCGCTTTGGGGGTACATGCATCTATCGTAAACAGGCCATACGGCATACCATGTACAACCGAAAGACGGGCATCACCCACCGATGCCACAGTATGGCAATCATGACGCCCCAACTCCGGTATTATAGGGAATTTTTCAATGTTTCCGGCCTGGAAATGCATATGGTCCGGCGCTGAGGCGCCACACTTTGGGCCATTATAGAACACACACATGCCCGGAAGTGCCTCTGCAAGAAGGAACATATCCGACAGACGGCCTGATATGCACTGAGGCACATGTGAAATGTCCGGTATCGTTAGATGGCAAGGAAATATGGGATACGGGTTTACAAGTATCTCATAACGTCCTTCAAAATCCAGGCCCGACTGTACCTCAGGCCTGTTTACGCTACATAAGAAACAGGGTCGCGATGCCACAGAACCGCTGTCGACCTTTGCTGACGATGAAACGATCCTCGATGGATTGAACTGCAGGCATACTTCCCAGCCATCGATATCGACAGTCCTGTACTCAGCCAATTCCAATGAAGAATAATTTCCGGCCGCCAATTGCCATCCGGCAAGCTGTCCTTGAAAGAATGATCTAACCTTATCAGTCAAAACCATAATGACTTCATGCCTGTCTAACAGCGTTCATGGTCTTGCGTGCCTGTATCTCCCATGAGCGTATCTTGTCCTTATACAAATTGTTGGCATTGAGCCTTGCCACATCAAGCGAAGCGTCTGAATTACCTTCCCAGCGGCGGCACAGGTAAAGGACGTCATAGATACGTCCTATGCGGTATTCACGCGAAAATGCCAGCCCCAGGGCATAGTCCTCGCCATACGATGTGTTCGGTATTTGAATCCTGCGCAGCAATGGTGTATAGAAGCAGCGCGGCGCTCCAAGGCCGTTGATACGCAAGGCATTGTTACGTCCATTATCTGGAGTCCACTCTCTATGGTCGATCACCCCGGGCGGAATAGGGTTGCAATTGATGTCGGTAAGCATGTACGATCCTACAAGCATTGCACATTTCTGCTCATAGAAGGCACTCACAATCCTTGAAAGGGTACTGTCTCCGGAATACATGTCGTCACTGTCGAGCTGAACGGCAAACTTGCCACATAATGGGTGGGCCACGGCCAGATTCCAGCATCCGCCTATCCCAAGATCCGTCCTGTCGGGCCTTATGTGCACCACACGCGGGTCTACAGACGCTATGGAAGCTACGGCCTCAGTAGTGCCGTCATCAGAATGATTGTCTACAACTATGACATTATACTCAAACCCGGCCTTCTGGGACAATGCACTCATAATGGCATCGCGGACAGTGCCCACACGGTTACGGACAGGAATGATAACTGATGCCTCGACCGGGAAATCCCCACCATCCAATGGAACGTCCTTGAACTCCGGGCTAAGATATCCACCGATCGCCTTCAAGTGCGCGGTACATGCCTTTTCCATCTCCAGCTGCACGGCCCTGTTCTTAGGGTCGACATAATCAAACATTTTCTGCGCACTGCCACGGGTATCGGATGTGACGTCACTATAAAGATATTCATTTATATGGACAATCGCCGAAATTCTGGACAGCCGCAACCGCAGGTCATAAAGCCCGGCTGACGCATAGTCCTCATCCATTCCAGATACAGCCTCACGCAATGCCGCAGCAAAGAAGAACATCACCGATCCGAAATTGAAATCGTCACGCAAAGAACCGGGCTGGTAGTCGATTACCGGGACGGCCTGACGCCTGCCGTCAATTTCGGTATGATAATCCGAATATAGCAACCCTGCGCCGGTATCCTCCGCAAGTCTGAGAAACCGTTGAATGGCAAGGTAGCCCATATTCAGAACGTTGTGCCCTGTGTAGAGCATTACATAGCGGCAATTGCACGACGCTGCCGCAATCTTCCTCACCGCATCCGTAGAATATATGCTTTCGGTCTCAATTGCTTTACATCCGGGGATTTCCACCTCACATCCACAGGCGGCAAGAAGGTATATGTCTCCTATTGGAGCACCGCTTCCGCGTATACCTTCGACCGTAGCCTTTGCCTGCTGCATATCGGCAAACGGGATAAAGATATCTATAATATTATCGTTCATATGGCGATTAATTGTTTTTGACTTGTTTTGGACAAAGATATTCCAGCACACAGCGCATCAGCGAGGCCTTGGCCCTAACGCCAACAACCGATTCAAACGGAAATCCCATGACCACCGTACGGTAATCCCCGGCATCATGTGCGACAGCCGCTGTAAGATTATTCTCTGTATACTTCATGACCGGAATCCCGCGGGAGTGGTCTGACGGATATATGGCATCAGGAGATTCCACCGGATAGCATCTGGTGTCCAGCATCTGGTTAAATGTATAAGACTCACCATCAAACAATCCGGATGGCGACAGCAAGCCGCATACACTTCCTGTCACGGTAGCCTGGCCAACCCTCCATTTATAGCCAAGCACACCTGCGGCAAAATCCTTGTCGGACACCATAGTCAAAGAATCGGAATATGGATTGTCCCAAATATCCGAAGCGACATAGCTACCGCTTACAAACACGGAGCATCCGTTATCGGTACATTCCTTTAGCTTGGCTTTCAGTCCTGGAGTAAAGGCCTTGAACCTCGATTTTAGGCCTGTGCCTACGGCCGTCTGCCTCTGCTTCCCCAAGATAAGGTCTATTACCGCCGGGACGCCAGGCAACGGCGATTCAACGAAAGCATCCACACTCAACGACACAAATCCGTATCCGGCGTCAGCGACCGCCCTGCCGTGGGTATATGTATAATCAAAAGTATTACCGGCCAGCACCTTATCCTGATAATCAGACCTTGAAGCCCCGAATCCGGCCGCATCATCGTCCATCCATGGGACTTTCCGGCGGAACTCATACTGTGACCCTATGTAACTTATATCTTCCATATACGGTACGCCATGGTCCTTGCTGTCATAAAACCCTGCAATGTCACCATGATCGAACCAATCCGGAGCGGAAACACGTGTAAAGCCATTGACGATCACCACAGGCGTCCCCCCTGGCTTATGGCACATCGCCAGCACCTCAGAAGGGAATGAGACACCGCCGCTATTTACAGCTATAATCCGGTATGAATGTATCTTTCCGTCCCTTACACTGATACTGAAACGAGGCTCGGCGCTACGGCCTGCCACCATAAACGCTCCGCTGTCCACACGTTCCTCTATTATATAATGTGTAGGTACGGCCGTAGCTTCCAATGAATCCACTGATGGCTTCCACGACAGTTCATACATGCCATCCCCTCCATAAGTCCGGCTGATGGCAAAAGCCCGTACCGGAAGCGGCTGGACTACATATGGCCGGCCATCTCGGGCAGCAATGAACCTCAGTATGCCTTTGTATATGGCACGCGACACATCAAAACGGAATGCCGGATCAAGGCCATGTTTCATATCCGCAAAATTCTGGTGGCTCAACAGTTCGAGCAACATCGCCGGGACTTCCGGCGCACGCGCCTCAAAATAGCTTTTATCCCACATCCCGCGCCGTGTCCATGACGGATTCCAGACGGCGCGTATATCGTTGACTATACTGGTCATCACCAGGTCGGTAAGGTCACGGGAAGCAAGCCTCGAAGACCCATTGCCAAGTGTATCACCAATAGTGCAATATATACCCAGAGTTCCAATCACGGAATCGTTCATCGTTGTACCGGCATCGGTATGGAATGCAAGCGACAGGTCTACAGGTATTTTCAGACCCTTGCGTGACGGCATAACAGACGACCCGCCAGCCATATGGTTCACCCACAATGCCCGGCAACGGTAGTCGTCAGTATAGTCGTTCCCATTGCCTGAAGGAGTATATACGCTGTCGGGCATACCTGCCCACTGAAGCCAGTAGCGCGCCCCCTCCGTAAACCGCGGAAGGCCACTTACCGAATAACGGTGGACAATACCGTCACCAGCATCCATTACACCCCTGGCCACATTACCCATACCGCCACCTATCTTTACGGCATCAGCCGTCACTACACATCCTGCACAACTTCCGTCAGGCGCGATATTCGACACCTCGACCAAAGGCATATCCCGTCCACCGGCCTCAAATTGGAAATGGCCAAGATATATCCATGTCCCGCCTCCCATCTGCTGGTTTATGATAAAGTCCCGGCTTCCGGACATCGAATTCACCCTATACCGGACCTGCGGAGAACTTTCCGGCAACGAGGCATACGATACGTACACGGCATATTCGCCGGTGGCAGGTATGTCGGCATACCATCCGGAGGTTGATTCCCGCTCACCAGGCATAGCTACAGAGACCTTACGTACGCCCCCTTCCCTGAAAGGGTTATCACCTTCCCGAAGTTCCTTTTTTGTATATGCAAACCCGGCTATACCACCAGCCTCCCGCCATTTATGCCTGCCGTTCCTCTCCCGGTAATGCCCCTGCACGTACCGTCCGCCATCGCCATCTATTATTATCTCCACATTGCTGACGTCACGTTCACGTGGACTCATCACATAAGCGCCGGCATTGCGCAACATCGGCATCAGGAACGGCATTACATAGCTCTGGGTATACAGATCCTCGACTGTCTGGAAAATCCTGGCCCTTTGCCACTCCCACCTGTCAAATTTACGCTCATAATACCATCCATGGCTCTGCCACATCGCTATCACAGCACCGTCTAGACCGTCAGAAGACACCTCCGCGCCCATATCCCTGAAAAACCTTCCGTCAGAGCCGTCAGGCCCTCTAAAATCCTTAGGGGCAAAAAGAGCCAGGCTATCAAGGCTCTTACCACCGCCTGTGACATTTATCCCATATCCACGCTTGCTTTCAGGCAATAGACCGGCGATATCGGATTTGAACATGGACAGAGATTTGGCGGTGAACGGGATATATGTGGCAGCCTCACTCAGCGCCACAT
>VSPW01000058.1 GCA_009775535.1 Muribaculaceae bacterium | reverse complement strand
TTACCACAATATCCAATTATTTTGCGGATGATGGATTGTTTTTGATGTATTTTACGTAATTTTGTGGCAATTAGTAACTATAATCTTTTATCTGAAACATGAATGTCAGGTCTCTGCCGGTCCCGCGAAAGATATTGTTTGTATGCCTCGGAAACATATGCCGCTCGCCGGCCGCCGAAGGGGTGTTGCGCCACATTGTGGCCTCCGAAGGATATCCCGGGGAATGGGAGATAGATTCCGCCGGCACAGGGCGCTACCACATCGGCGACCTTCCCGACCAGCGTATGCGAATACATGCACGCAGGCGGGGTTACGACCTTACACACCGCTGCCGCCAGGTGACCCGCGCCGATTTCAGCCGCTTCGACCTTATCATACCTATGGACGCATCTAACGAGGCCGACCTCCGCCGCATGGCATCTACGCTTGAGGAAGAGGCCCGCATCGTGCCCATGGCATCGTTTGTCGACATGGCAATTAGGTGCGACCACATACCCGATCCGTACTATGAAGGGGCTGAGGGCTTTGAGAAAGTGCTCGACCTGCTGGAGAACGGGTGCTGGAATCTGTACCGTAAGCTTACGGATGCCGGGCAGCAGCAATGAAAGTACTGCCGGTGGCGTCAAGATGAAATAGAACAATAACAAAGCCAAATATCATAAATTATGAAAATCACCATACGTAAGCCGTTGTGCTTCACTGAAATTGGACGTAAGGACAATCAGGAGGACCGTCTGTACCCGCTGGCGGCTTCCGACCGTCAGGATTTCTTTATATTGTGTGACGGCATGGGCGGCCATGAACGGGGCGAGGTGGCTGCCGAGATCGTCTCTACTACACTGGGCCATTATTTTGAGTCTGGGCAGGCGTCCGGCGGACGCCTGACAGAAGGATACTTCAAGGCCGGCCTGGCAAAGGCATATGCAGCCCTGGACGCGAAGCTGGGGGCTGAATCGGACCGCCGTCCGGGCACTACGCTTACGGCCCTCTGCCTGGGTACTAACGGCGCGCTTGCCGCCCATATAGGCGACAGCCGCATATACCAGGTGCGTCCGGGAGTAGGCATCATATACCGCACCACCGACCATTCACTTGTGGCCGAGATGGTGGCCCGCGGCGAGATGACCGAGGAGGAGGCTATGGTGCACCCCCGCAGGAATGTCATCACCCGTGCCATGCAGCCAGGGCTTTCAAGGCCGTTTGAAGCCACTGTCGACATGATTTCCGACATAAGGAAGGACGATTTCTTCTTCCTGTGCTGCGATGGCGTCCTCGAACGCCTGTCCGACAAGGATCTGGCCCGCATACTGTCCGACCGTGACCTAAGCGACCAAGGCAAGCTCGATGCCATAAAGGCGATATGTGACGGGCGTACCCGCGACAACTATACCTGCTGGCTAGTGCCTGTGGCCGATGTGGAGATGGCCGATGGCGAGTCGGTGACCCCAGCCAGGGTGATAGTGCCGCTGGCCGCTCCAGAGGAAAGGCCTGTTGTGGCTGAGGTTGTCGAAAGCGTGCCGTCTGCGGCCAGGCCCGTTGCTGCGGCATCGCCTAAGCCGCGCAAGCCGGCATTGTTCCTGGCGGTTGCAGTCGTGGCGCTTATGGTGGCGGCTGTCCTGGTGATGGTGTCCAGGTGTGGCTCATCCGGTTCAACTGAGGACAGGTCAGACGTACAGGACTCCGTCGAGGCAGTGCAGCCTACTGAGGCCGCAGGGCAGGAGGGCGGCGTACAGCGCCCCGCCTCCAGGAAACCGTCAGCCAGGAAAGAGCCGCGTAAGGATGAGGCCAGGGCGGAAAGCCAGCAGCCGGAGGAAATGCATCCGATGGATGACCCCGGATACCGTCCGGCCAAGGCTGAATCGGCCGCTGCGGCTGCAGCTGCGGTAGGAGGCAAAAAGCCCGAACCCCAGCAGGACGTCCCTGCGCCGATCACGGAAAGCCCTGCCGCGCCAGAGCCCGTTCCGGCCGGCTCTCCTACAGACCCGATGCCGGTAGTGGAATGAAATTGTGTCACGTTTAATCAAATACGGTAACGATATCTATGTATGCTTTGCCATTAGGAACAGCCCTGTTCGCCGGTCGGTATGAAATAACCGCACATTGCGGAAAGGACGGGTACGGATATATATATAAAGCGGTAGACATTAACACAGGCGAAGAGGTGGACGTGCATGAATTCTTCCCCGGAGATTATTGCCGCCGTGCCCCGCAGTCGGGGGCGATGACCATTGTAAGGGCGCATGCACAGGCCGCACAGGAACTCTACCGGAGTTTTTCCGGCATGGTGGCCTCGCGCAAGTCGTCAGGCGACAGCTCATTGCTCCATGCTTTCAAGGACAACGGCACTGCCTACTATGTCACCGCGGCTTCTGCCCCCGGGCAGGTCCGCACAGCCAAGTCCGCACCTGCCGCAGCCACTGTGGATGCGGCTGCGAAGGAGAAAAGCAAAGACCCGTGCCGGAAGGAACGTACCATGATAGCATCCTACCGCTATGCCATACTGTGGTACAGGATAATCATAGGCCTGCTTGCCGCCATTGTGCTGCTGCTTATATATCTGCACTATCTCACACCGTCGCCCCGCGTATCGGCCGCACATGTCCCGGACGTTCCTGCCGTGGCTGCCCCTGCGGATTCATTGGCCATGGGACAATTGCCATAGAAGGGTGGGGTACAATATCTACGACATGCGCCGTTACGGCAAGGTGGCGCTGCTGTCAGCGGCGGCGGCAATGGTGGCCGTGTTCCTGTACTATTCATCGCGTATGGTGAAGGACCTGTCGGAGCAGGAGCGCCAGCGCATGGAGATATGGGCCGATGCCACAAAGGATGTGGTGAACGCCCTGGATGCAGGCGACGGAAACGTGAACATAGATTTCCCTCTTGGCATACTGAACCGTAACACCACCATTCCCGTGCTGCTTACAGACGATGACGGCAACATATTGCAGCACCGTAATTTCAACCTTCCCGGGCCGGTCGACCCTTTAGGGGGGCTTTCGCCTGTCAACGAGGCATTCCTTAAAAAGAAACTGGAAAAGCTTTCGTCCACATCGAACGTGATACACATAGCTATTTCCGAAGGTGTGGCCCAGCACCTTTATTATGAGGACTCCACGGTGCTGAAGCGCCTGAACTATTATCCATATGTGGAACTGCTTGTGATGCTGGCCTTTGTGGCGGTGGTGTATTTTGCTGTGCGTTCCACCCAGAAGGCCGACCAGAACAAGGTGTGGGTAGGCCTGTCGAAGGAGACCGCCCATCAGCTAGGCACGCCTATATCATCGCTCATGGCCTGGATGGAGCTGTTGCCGGAAATGGGTGTGGATGCCGATACAGTAGCCGAGATGAACAAGGATGTCGCGCGCCTTACCACCATCGCCTCGCGGTTCTCGAAGATAGGCTCAGCGCCTTTGCTGGAACTGGCGGATGCCGGGGAGATAGCCTCGCGTGCCGCCGGCTACATGTCTACCAGGATTTCCTCACGCATATCCCTCGATGTCCGGCATGACGGTGGCAGGCTTCCGGTGAAGGCATGTGGCCCGCTGTTTGAATGGGTGATGGAGAACCTTATAAAGAATGCCGTGGATGCCATGCCCGACGGCCGCGGGTCGATAGCGGTGAGGGCCGGGAGCGACCGTCCGTCAGTGGCGTTCATTGAGGTCGAGGACACGGGCCGCGGCATGACACGCAAGGTGATGAAAAGTGTGTTCAACCCAGGATTCACCACCAAGAAAAGGGGATGGGGGCTGGGCCTGACGCTCGCCAGGCGTATCGTGGAACAGTATCATGGCGGCAAGATATACGTGTTGCGTTCAACTCCCGGTGTAGGCACGACATTCCGCATTGAGATACCATTGGCCGAGTGATTGCGGCTTATAGGGATAAACAAAAACGTGTCTGAGATGTTACTTATAAAGTGCTGTTGTGCCTGCAGGTGTCATTTCTCGAACCTTTATTGTTAAATATAATAAATAAGGAAAAATTTCTTTAATAATACGTCATATACCGCAAAATTTTAGTAACTTTGCACTCGGGAAAAAACGTGTTTTTTAGAAATCAAAATTTATCAACTCCCAATAAATAACAAGGTCATTTACTACAATGAGCACAATTGAAGAAATCAAGAAAGCCCGTGTAGCCGACATCAAGAAGAATCTTGAAAGCTACGGCATCGACGGCACAACTGAAATCGTGTACAACCCTACCTATGAGCAGCTCTTTGCTGAAGAGACACTCCCCTTGCTCGAAGGATATGAAAAGGGTGTTGCCACTGAGCTTGACGCTGTCAATGTTATGACCGGCGTATATACCGGCCGTTCACCCAAGGACAAATTCATCGTACTCGACGAAAACTCAAAGGACACCGTATGGTGGACAACCGAAGAATACAAGAACGACAACAAGCCCGCTTCCGAAGAGGCATGGAAGGCTTGCAAGGAACTTGCAGTGAAGGAACTCAGCGGCAAGAAGCTCTATGTCGTTGACGGTTTCTGCGGCGCTAACAAGGATACACGCATGGCTGTACGCTTCATCATGGAAGTGGCATGGCAGGCTCACTTCGTGACCAACATGTTCATCCGTCCTACCGCTGAAGACCTCAAGGACTTCACTCCCGACTTCATCGTCTACAACGCTTCCAAGGCAAAGCTGACAAACTACAAGGAACTCGGCCTCAACTCTGAGACAGCTGTAGTGTTCAACATCACAAGCCGCGAGCAGGTGATCATCAACACATGGTATGGTGGTGAAATGAAGAAGGGTATGTTCTCAATGATGAACTACTACCTTCCCCTGAAGGGCATCGCATCAATGCACTGCTCTGCAAACACCGACCTCAACGGTGAGAACACCGCCATCTTCTTCGGCCTTTCAGGCACAGGCAAGACCACCCTTTCAACCGACCCGAAGCGTCTGCTTATCGGTGACGACGAGCACGGCTGGGACGACAACGGCGTGTTCAACTTTGAAGGCGGCTGCTATGCAAAGGTAATCAACCTCGACAAGGAAAGCGAACCCGATATCTACAAGGCTATCCGCCGCGACGCCCTTCTGGAGAACGTTACTGTTGACGCTGAAGGCAAGATCGACTTCGCCGACAAGAGCGTGACAGAGAACACCCGCGTATCTTATCCTATCGACCACATCGATATGATTGTACGCCCTGTTTCTGCAGGTCCTGCTGCAAAGAACGTAATCTTCCTTAGCGCTGATGCATTCGGTGTGCTTCCTCCCGTATCTATCCTTACACCCGAGCAGACAAAGTACTACTTCCTGAGCGGCTTCACCGCAAAGCTCGCAGGAACAGAACGCGGCATCACCGAACCGACCCCGACATTCTCGGCTTGCTTCGGACAGGCATTCCTCGAACTGCATCCTACAAAGTATGCTGAAGAGCTCGTTAAGCGTATGGAGCAGAGCGGCGCAAAGGCTTACCTTGTGAACACCGGCTGGAACGGTACAGGCAAGCGCATCTCTATCCGCGACACCCGCGGTATCATTGATGCCATCCTTTCCGGCGCTATCCTTTCTGCACCCACAAAGCAGATACCGATGTTCGACTTCACTGTTCCTACCGAACTTCCCGGCGTAGATCCTACAATCCTCGATCCGCGTGACACCTACACCAATGTTGAGGACTGGAACGTTAAGGCAACAGACCTTGCAAGCCGTTTCATCAAGAACTTCAACAAGTACACCAACAACCCTGCCGGCGAGGCTCTCGTTGCTGCAGGTCCCCAGCTCTAATATCGGACTGGGAATCCCGATAAAAAACAGGCATGCTGCTATGGCGGCATGCCTGTTTTTTATATCGGTAAGCGTGGTGGTATGCGATATTTTATATAAATTGCCTGTTGGTATGCTATATATTAAATCTTAAATCGGATTATATGACTGGATTTAGCCTTGAGAGGATGGTTGAGGGGATGCGCGTGCGGGTTCGGACGAAAGGAGACCAATGTGTATCAGATGGGGTTCAGTGCGAAATAGCGCCATAGAGGGGCGGCCATGAGTGCCTGGATGATCTGTCCCTCTTCAAGGAGTGTGCGGACCTGCCGCGGTGTCATCAGTTCGATGGTGATGTCTTCGGTGCGGTCGAGGTGCTGCGCGGATACCTTGCGTGCTTCTGTGGCCAGGAAGCAGTATGTGTAGTTGGTGCTTGTGGCCGGGTTGGGACTTAGTATAGCCTGGAGCTGCCAGCAAGGGCTTTCGTAGCCGGTCTCTTCAAGGAGCTCCCGTTTTGCGGCTTCTAGGGGGCTTTCGCCTTGTTCGGCCACGCCTGCGGGTATCTCTACGGACATGCGGCCTAGCCCGTGGCGGTATTGGCGTTCCATTATGAAGTTCCCTTCGGTGTCGATGGCTATTACGTTGATCCAGGTGGGGTATTCAAGTACGTAGTATTCGTCGTTCATCTGTCCGTTGGGGAGCATGACAGTGTCGCGCCGTGCCGTGAGCCATGGACGGCGTATGATGTATTCACTGTCGAGTATCTTCCATTCTTGTGTGCCGTTGTCCTGTTGCATGTGTGTCAGAATTTGTGCTGTTCAAATGTTGATATCGCTTCGGTCCATTCCGGGGGGATTGGCGCCGAATGCCTGGCGGTTGGGTCGACGTGGACCATCACGGTGGTGACTATGCATTTGACCTCATCGGCGCGTAGGGGATTGACTATCCGTTGTTCGAGGGTGATGGTGCTGGTGGATATGCGGGTGACGGCGGTGAGTATGTCGAGTGGCTCATCGGGGAAGGAGGGGGCGTAGAAGTCGCATTTTATGCTTGCGACGACCATGGCCACGTTGCGCCAGTCCCAAAGGTGGGGGGCTGCATCGCGGAAGTATCCTGCCTTGCCCATGTCGGCCAGGACGAGGTATATGTTGTTGTTGAGATGGCCGAGCAGGTCGTAGTCGTTGAAGCGTGTCTGGGCCGGTGTACGGTGCAGGAATGGGTGTGATGGCTGCGGGATGTCCATTGGTGTCAGTGGAATATGATGTTTGATATTATGTTTTTGCCTGCCGCGCGGTTGAGGTGTGCTATCAGCCGCTCACGGTGGAACATCAGGTCGTTGCGTAGCGCTGCGGATGATATGGCCACGTGGAGGACATCGCGGTCGATCCAGCGGCGTGTGGTGAATCGGTTGATGGTTGGCCCTACGATTTCGGGCCACAGGGTGCATACGCGTTGGAGGTCGTAGGCTTCGGTGGCGCCTGCGGCTTCCATTGCCTGGCGTATTATCTCGCCTATGCTCTGTGGGTCGGTGCGTCTCATAGGTCGAACTGGCAGGGGGTGAGTGCCGAGAATTGTCCGGTGTGTACGCTCCATAGGCGGTAGTCGCCTGGTGCTGTGTCCGCGATTATGGCATCGAGATGCCGCCGGTTGGTGTCTGTGATGAATATCTGCCCGAATGTGGGGCTTGATGCCAGCTGCATTATGCGTGATACGCGCGATGCATCGAGCTTGTCGAATATGTCGTCGAGCAGCAGCAGGGGCTTCATGCCTGTGGCCTGTGCGAGGAATTCGTATTGTGCCATCCGTAGGGCTATGGTGTATGTCTTGGCTTGTCCTTGTGAGGCTGCGCGGCGTACGGGCATCCCTGCTAGCGACATGGCGATGTCGTCGCGGTGTGGGCCTACAGTGGTGTGGTGCAGGATGCGGTCGCGCTGGCGCGATGCGTCAAGCATTTCTGCGAGGTCTCCGCCATCGTTGAGGGCGGAACTGTATTCGAGTGATACGGAATCCTCATTGGGTGCTATGGCTGTGTAGTAGCGGTTGAATATTCCTGTGAGCTGTTCGATCTGCCGGCTGCGTGCCTTGTGGATGTATGCGCCGGATGCCGCCATGGACATCTCGACGGCAAGGAACAGGTTGGTGTCGGCTGTTGCTTCGCGTAGCATGGTGTTGCGTTGCTGCAGTGCACGGTTGTAGCGTATGAGCTGGTCGAGGTATGTTGGGTCGCCCTGTGCTATCACCATGTCGATGAAGCGCCTGCGGTCTTCGCCTGCGCCGTTGATTAGCTCCATGTCGCGGGGGGAGACCATTACCAGCGGCAGCAGGCCTATGTGGCTGCTAAGGCGCTGGTATTCCTTTCCGCGCCGCTTGAATGACTTGCGTTTGCCTTTTGCGATGGCGGCCGTGATGTCCTCCTCTGTTCCCCGGCGCAGGTATGTGGCTTCGGCCATTGTGAACTCCTCTCCCCTCCTGACCAGCATTGTGTCCGGCATGCCGGTGAAGCTTTTGCAGAAGCTGAGGAAGTATATGGCATCGAGCAGGTTGCTTTTGCCCATGCCGTTGTCGCCTAGGAAACAGTTGATTTTCGGCGAGAACTGCAGTGCGGCTGCGGGGATGTTCTTGAAGTTGTTGAGGTTTATCCGTTGGAGTATCATTTGCGCTTCGTTATGGAGTGCAAGTTACTAAAAATCCTTGAAACGGCAAAGGCGGCCGCGCCATTGGAGGCGTATGTAGCTGCGTGTTGAGGGGGTGACGGCGAAGCGGCGGGATGCACGCAGGCCGAGTATCCAGACTATGTGCCCGTCGATGGTGAGCAGCCATGCGGATTGTTTATGGTGCAGCGGGAGTTTGGCATCGGTGAATATGTCGCTTACTTTTTTGCGGCGTCCCCCCATTCCGAATGGTTCGATGGTGTCGCCTTTGCGCCAGTGTCTTAGCTGTATGTCGTGATTTCCTTCAAGGATGGCTGCATCGAGGTAGATTGTGTTGGGGTCGCGTGTGGGGTTGAATTCTGTTATAGGGTGTGTGGTGACGGTTATGAATGCCGGAGATGTGATTGTGGCGTTGAGGCTTACGGGGAATGTGGCCTGTGTGGCGGCTGGCTGCGTGGTGGTGATGATGAGCTGGCCACGGTCGATGAGCAGTTGCGCCTCGCCTGCGGTGAATGTTGCGCCGGTGCGTGATGCTGATTCGAGGATGCGGGTGGCGTGTGTGGCGTTGAATCCCATTGGCCTCAGCCATTCAAACAACAGCAGGCGTGCCGAGGGCTCGGCGGAGAGTGCCTGAAGGTCGAATGATGATGTCGAGGGATTGAAGTATTGTCGGCGTTTTTCTTCAACCATTTCATTGTAGAAGGCAGCGCTTTCCTTCAGGCAGTCCATCGTGTGGGATATTGCTCCGGTTGCTCCTGGAAAGTTTTCTTCGATCTGTGGCAATATGATGTTGCGCAGGCGGTTGCGTTTGTATTCGTTTGTTAGGTTGGAGCTGTCGGTGATGTATTGCGTGTGTGTGCGGGCGAGGTATTGTTCGGCTTCCAGACGGGTACAGTCGAGCATCGGGCGTATGACCGTACCGTTGCGGTGGCGTATGCCTGTCAGGCCCGTCAGGCCTGTGCCGCGCAGGATGTTGAGGAAGAATGTCTCGATATTGTCGCCGCTGTGGTGCGCTATTGCTATGGCTGCGGACTGTGTGTCTTCAAGCAGTCGGGTAAACCAGCAGTAGCGTAGGCTGCGGCATGCCATTTCGATGGATTCGCCTGTCTGACGTTGTCTTTCGGGAACATCGAAATGTTTGATTGATAGGTCGATGCCTAGGTTTTGTGTGATAGATATGGCGTGATGCATGTCGCGCATGGACTCTTCTCCACGGAGGTGGAAGTTGCAGTGTGCGGCGGTGCATGTGTAGCCTAGGCGGTGGAGGGCGGTGAGGAGCGCGACCGAGTCGGCGCCTCCGCTTAGGCCTACGATTATTTTCATGTCTTTGCGGGGTATCAGTCCGTATGTGCTGATTGTCCGGGCTATTTTCTGTTCAAATTCGTCCATATAGCCGCAAAGTTATCAAAAAAGGGGCGTGTGCGCGGTGTGTCAGAGTGAATTTAACAATATATGTATGATCCCTTCAAATATGAGGTATACGAGTATCAGTACGGATGAGGCTATCAGGGCTGTCACTGCGAGATTGTGCAGGCGTCCTTTTACCCCGAAGGCGCATACGGCTACTGCTATGGCGGCGCATGCGATGCATGCTGTGCCGTTGAAGAATAGCAGTACCCATGCAATGATTGTCAGCAGTGTCCCTGCTATGGCTACGGCTATGCGCCGGCGCGGTGTCTTTGCCTGTTCGGGCTGGCTGTCCTGAGCTGGCATAGGTTCTTGCTGCCC
>VSPW01000057.1 GCA_009775535.1 Muribaculaceae bacterium | reverse complement strand
AGGACAAAATGTCGGCCATCCAGAAATCACGTTGGGGTGACGGGTAGGGCTGACGAGCCTACCTTATCCATTATGCCTTTTGCCATGCGGCCGATGCGTGGCTGGAGTATGTTGGCTATCTGACGGGCCGTGAGCTTGTTGGTAAGCTGTATCGTGGGCCGCAACATGGCCTCTACTATCCGCATTTCTGTGGCAGTAAGTATCCCGGAGGACTTAAGTTCGGCCAGACGCATATCGCGTATGCCTGCGGATACAAACCTTGCAAGCTGCCTATCGCGCTCCTGCCGGCGTGAGGCTCGCCGGAGTGCCGATACCCTGCGGCGTTCACGCCTCTTGTGCGCACGTTCCACTATTACAGAAGTGTCAGGGATGCCAGCGGCAACGTCCGAAGGCTCGGGCGGTTCACCGTTAATTATTTCCGCAGCCTTGACAAGCGCTGAACATACTGCCAATGCCAGGCGTGGGTCTCCAGGATTTGAGGCAAGGGCCGAAAGTATATTGGCCGGGATCTCGATTGATGTGATATTTTTCATGACTGTTATGTGTGTTTGTTTGGATTTACGCCACAAAGTTAGTACGCATATCGCCTCCCCAACCTGTTAAATCCCGCTTTTCGGATTTTAACATTTGAAGGTTTTGACGTAACAAACTATACCATCGCACATTAGCCCCATTTTTCCAAGTATGGAAAAATGCATTTCAGGCTATATTTTTTTCATATTAAAATCGCGCCCGGCATACAGATGCCGGGCGCGCAGTATTGTGGATTTAAGGGTCAGGTCACTTGGTTTCCTCAAGGGTGCAGATGGATACGCGGTTCCATGATTCTTCTGAGAACATGTGTCCGATGCCTTCGCCTTCGGCAGTGATGCGGTCGGCTGCGATCTTATAGCGTTTGATCAGGGCGTCCTTCACTGATTCGGCACGCTTCTGGGCAAGACGGATGTTGAATTCCTCGTTGCCTTCGGGAGATGCATAACCCTTGATGACAACCTTTGATTTGGGATGGTTGTTCATGTAGGCTGCAATCATCTCAACATTAGGCTTCTGGTCGGCGGTAATGTTGCTTGAACCCACCTTGAAGAAGATATAGCGTACTGAGCTGAGGTCGGTGCTCTTCTCCTTTACAACCTGTGCGGGACGGCTCATGCATGCGGCCAGGTCGGCTGCAAGCCCGTTGTTCACTTCCTGCAGGGCCACATTTGCGGCGGCCTGTGCCTCTACTGTACCACGGAGGTCGTTGATGACACCATTGAGGGCATCGATCTCTGCCTGGTTGTATGGGGTAACGCACTGGAAGCCGTCACCGAAATGGTATGTCACACCTGCCATCACATTCACTGTAGCGCGGTTGGCGTTATAGGAAGCGGAGCTCTGCTTTGCGCCACCGTCACTCATATCCCAAACGATTGAAGGCTTGAGGGCGATTGTCACATTAGGACTTACGTTGAAGTTGAAGTTAAGCCCTACCTTTGTTGCGAAATAGTTGTGGTCAGGCACATCGCCACTTTGATATAGGTGTCCCCAACCAGCTCCGGCCACGACATCAATGTCGAACACACGGCCTTCACAGTTGTAGCCTCCAAAAAGGTTGAACAGGTCAACAGCACCGAATGCGCCTACATAAGAATTGTCGAAGGCAGTGGAACTGTGCACACGGTTGCGCCATGATGATGTGTTGACGCCGAAAGCGCCTTCAACACCAAGGGCAAATGCCGGTGTGACCTGCTTGTAGATATTGATACCTGCCACTCCACGCATGTTGCCAAAGAAGGCATGGTGAGTCATCGGAGTGGCCACACCACCATCCAGACCAATCGAGAAATTATCGAAGAACCCGGGTTCTTCAATTGCTGTCTGAGCTGAGGCTGACATTGCACCCATGGCAAGCGCAGCCATTACAATCATCTTTTTCATGTCGGTAATATAAAATTGTTAAAACGTAATCTTCGGTTTTTAATGAAGGATGTTAACTATTGCCACTACCTGTGTCCTCTGCCACACCTTCCGGCACTGCACCGGACACTGGTTTCTTTTGTGGTAACTAATAAACACACTACCCCGAAATTTGGTTCATTCCAATCCATCGGCTTCATCCGAATCCAATGACAAAAACGCACATGATATCACATCTGGCTCATACCCCTTTGCCATCATTCCCCTGAAAATCTTCATTTTTGTCCCGTAGTCCAATATCCCGCCATACCTCGCGGCCACAGCACGCAGAACCGCCACTGCCGTATGCCGGTATTCTTCCGGGTCAATACTTTCAATGGCCTCCAATGCTATTTCCGAAGGTATACGCTTTGCTGCCAGCGCCAGCCTGATCTTGCGGCGCCCCCACCGGGCAAACATGAACTTGTCGCGGACAAACGCCCTGGCATAACGGCTGTCATCGACATAACGGCCTTCCTCCAGAAGGCGCAGCACTTCCGATGCCGCCGACGCAGTAAGCCCCATACGCGACAGCTTCTGCCTGATCTCATACGAGCAATGCTCGGCACGCGAGCACAACGCCTGCATACGCACCAGCGCCTGCTGCGGCGTGACCGGCCTCACCGCCATTGCCCGCCTCCCTCCTTTACCGCCGTGGCGAAGCGCACTCGCCCGCAATAGTCACGGTGTAGCTCCACACCGGCAAAACCAGCCGCAGAGAACAAACCGGCCACCTCTGAGGCAAACAACGGGTTCAATTCGACATAAAGCTGCCCTCCGGGGACAAGCGCACCCGCTGCATACCCGGCTATGGCGTGGTAGAACACCAGCGGGTCTGAATCAGGTACAAACAGCGCACGGTGCGGCTCATGATCCACCACACGGCGGTCCATGGACGGCTCTTCACCTAAGGCAATATATGGCGGATTAGACACTATTATATCATATACAGGGGCAGAAGGCGGCGTCTGCGACAGGATATCCATCTCGATGAACCTGACTCCGGCCTTAAGCCTGCGGGCATTTTCGGCGGCCACCTCCAGCGCGGCCTTGCTGATGTCCACTGCATCGATCTGGGCAAATTTAAGTGCCCGTGCCAGCGATATGGCTATACAGCCGCTCCCTGTGCCGATGTCGAGCACCCTGAGATCCGTACGTCCGCCATTGCGTCCGGCCACCATGTCGACCATCTCAGCCGTTTCCGGACGAGGTATCAGCGTGTCGGGGGTGACGGCATAGTCATTGCCCATGAACCGAGCCACCCCAAGCACATACTGCAGTGGCTCCCCGTCCAGGACGCGCCCTATAATGCCATCCACCTGTGATTCGAGCCATGGTGTGACCTCATCGCCGGCATGCATCACCACATCGACAGGCCTGTACCCTTTCAGGCTTTCCATTATTATCCCTACCATAGCACGGGCCTCTCCCTGGCCTAGCGATGGGGACAGACACCTTTCTGCGCCGGAAACCAGTTGCCTTAACGTGATTGCACCCATATGCGAAATAAATTTTATTTAAAATCAGATTTTATTTACAAAACAGCCTTTTACTGTTAATAGAATGGTTAACCGCCGCAAATTTAGCCAAATCTCTCCTTATTTATGTAATTTTGCACAAGCATTATGGAAATAGATAAAAATTTAATGAAACGCGCCCTGCAGCTCGCCCGCTGCGGGGAAGGCAACACCTGGAGCAACCCCATGGTGGGAGCTGTAATCACCTTGCCCGATGGACGCATCATCGGCGAGGGCTACCACCGCCAGTACGGCAAGGGGCATGCCGAGGTCAACGCAGTGGCTTCCGTAAAGGACAAGTCACTCCTTCGAGACTCAACCATGTACGTGACCCTCGAGCCATGTTCGCACTATGGAAAGACCCCGCCATGCGCCGGGCTCATAATAGACTGCTGCATTCCCCGGGTGGTGGTCGGCGCGTCCGACCCTTTCAAGGAAGTCTCCGGCAGGGGCATAGCCATGCTGCGAGGGGCAGGTGTGGAGGTTGTGACCGGCATCATGGGAAAGGAGTCGCGTCAGCTGAACGCCCAGTTCATCACAGCCCACACGCTCGGACGCCCCTTCATAACACTGAAATGGGCACAGACATACGACGGCTACATGGGAGCGGAGGGAAACCGCCCCCTGCGCATATCCACACCGCTGTCATCGGCGGCAGTGCACGCGCTAAGGTCGCGGCATCAGGCCATCATGGTAGGCGCCGGGACGGTGGCAGCCGACAACCCGCGCCTTGACAAACGCCTTTGGAATACCGGAAGCCTGCCGATACGAATAGTCGCCGACCGCCGCGGGCTCACAGATGCAAACTCAGCAGTGTTCACCCAATCCGGAGGGCAGACGCTATACATCACATCACGGCACAGGGACGACCTTCCCACCGGGACACGGCAACTGATTGTACCCGAAGGCGAACCCGTCACCGGCATGATGCAAATGCTCTACAGCGAAGGTATAATATCTGTGCTGGTGGAAGGCGGCAGGCAGATACTGGATGCGTTTATAGAGGCCGGAATGTGGGATATGGCCCGCATCGAGACAGCACCATGGACATATGGCATACATGCCGGCGGAGTACTTGCCCCTGCTATTCAGCAAGCGCCGGCATCTTGCTGCACCATTGACGGCAACATAGTCAATACATATATCAAAAACCCGCTCATTGACGTTAAAAACCTATAAAAAACAGTCTTTTTTGATGAAATGTCGACAACTCTTTGCCTGTTTTTGAGCGATGTTTTAATTTTGCAGTTTGAAATAAACTATCTGACATGATAAAGAACCTAGCCATAGCCATAGCCCTCATCACAACCCTGGCAGCCGTCCATGCATGCAATTCCGATGACGACAACGAAGTGTATAACGCGTCAATTGCGGCATCAAATGTGCGGGTGACAAAATTTTCGCTCGCCGAGGACGATTCGGTGCTAGTGGCGCTCGACTCCGTGTACTTCTCGATAGACCTGATGAACGCTTCGATATTCAATGCCGATTCACTGCCTGTGGGCACAGATGTGCGCAAGCTTGTGGCCAAGATATCATACGGCGCAGTATCCGAGGCCGAAATCACGTTCAAGCGCGCTGATATGACGGACTCGGTATTCGACTACCTCAACCATTCGACAGACAGCATCGACTTCTCCAACGGCCCGGCAAAACTCAGGCTGGTATCATCGGACGGAAAGGCTGAACGCACTTACACCATCAGTGTCAACGTGCACAAAATGAAGCCTGACTCCCTCTACTGGAACGAGCTGGCCAGACAGCCACTCCCTACCGGCATAACCCAACCGACACAGCAACGCACCGTACGTTCCGGAAATACCGCATATTGCCTGACATCAGACGGCGGACGGATATGCATGGCCTCCACCGAAAATCCTGCTGACGGCAACTGGGATATAAAGGACATAGACCCGGCGTTCACACCCGATGTCAGCACACTGGCAGCAACCGATGACGCCATCTTCATCCTTGACAACACAGGAGCTCTATACACATCGGCCGACGGCGGCACTACCTGGACCGCCACAGGGTCAAACTGGCATTCGATAACAGGAGGATACGGCAATATCCTGCTAGGCATAGCATCCAACGGCGACGGCACGTATTCACATGTAACATATCCCGCATCAACACAAAAAGCAGCAGACAAGGACTTCCCCATAAGCGGGGCATCAACGCCACTTACGTTTGAGAGCAAATGGTCACAGTCGCCGCAAGCATACATATTGGGCGGAGAAAAAGCCGACGGCACATTGTCAGCCGACACATGGGCCTACGACGGTACTGTATGGGCAAAAGTATCCAACGTACCACTGCCGAAGGCACTGCGCGATGTGACAATGTTCCCATATTTCAGCTTCATCACCAACGCTTCAAACTGGAAAGTGACAGAATATACGGTACTTATGGCCATAGGCGGCCGCGACAGCGACGGAAACCCTGTCAAGGACGTCTACATCTCCTACAACATGGGCATGGACTGGCGCAAGGGCGGAGACCTGCTCATGCTTCCGGACTACATACCTGCAATGTGGGGCGCACAGGGCCTGGTGTACAGTTCCGTGCTCACACAGCCGGCACGCTCCGCATCGCAGTGGACGCCCATGCCTATACGCACCCTGCCCCGCTGGCTTGTACCGGCAGAGAAGGCTGCCGTATCGCGTGCGACACAGCCCATCACCGAATGGGACTGCCCTTACATCTATCTCTTCGGCGGATATGCAGCCGACGGCAGCCTGTATCCCAACATATGGCGCGGGGCAATAAACAGGCTGACATTCAAACCGCTACAGTAACATAAATACCATCTGCCTCCATCCTATACATTTATTATATATAATGCGAACAGCCGCCATATCAGCCGTCATCCTGTGCCTGGCATCAGCCGCCACGGCCCAGAATGTAGACGATGACTCCTTCCGTTTCGACGCAGGGGTCAACATCGGCATGAGCGGCTACCTTGGCGACGCCAACCAATCGAGCATATTCTCCCGCCCAGGCTTCGGTGGCCAGCTGTCGCTGCGCTACCTGCCCAACACCAGGATGGCTTTCCGCGGAGTGCTCACCGCCGCATCCATAAGCGGCAACACGGCCGACTGGGACAACAAGCTTCCTGACGGCCAGGACTACAAGTTCACATCATCGGTCTACGACCTGTCGGTGAGATACGAATTCAACTTCTTTGCCTACGGAATAGGCGAGACCTACAAGAAACTGCGCCGCTGGACACCATATGTGACAGCAGGCATCGGCGTCAACCTGGCCAGCTGCGACGGCAGTACGGCCATAGCCCCGTCGATACCGTTGGGACTCGGCGTAAAATATAAGTTCAGGCCCAGATGGAACCTCATGGCCGAGTTCACGATGACAAAAGTGTTCGGCGACAAGGTTGACGGCAGCGCCCTTTCCGACCCATACGGCATAAAGAGCTCATTCATCAAGAATACCGACTGGGTGTCGATGATATCAATAGGAATATCCTACGAATTTTCCCGGCGGTGCTCGACATGCCACTACGTGGACTGACCCCCTCTGAAACATACCAACATTTCCACAACATCAAGAGAATGAACCAACGCCACGACATAGACCTTTCCGCCATCCCGGCACACGTCGCCATAATAATGGACGGCAACGGCCGGTGGGCACGCGCACGCGGCCTCAACCGCTCGGCAGGGCATGCCGAAGGAGTCAACACCGTGCGCCGCATCACCGAGGCGGCATCGCAGATGGGTGTGAGATACCTCACCCTATATACATTCTCCACCGAAAACTGGAACAGGCCAAAGGATGAAGTGGACATGCTCATGCACCTGATAGTGGTGGCAATAGAGCGTGAGACCCCCGACCTGATAAAGAACAACGTGCGCCTGGCCACAATAGGCGACATGGGGCGCATGCCCGACGAGGCACGCTCAAGGCTGGAACGCTGCATATCCGACACGGCCCATTGCACAGGGCTTACCCTTATACTGGCCATAAGCTACTCATCACGGTGGGAGATAACCGCCGCCGTGAAAGAGCTGGCAGCCCAGGTGGCGGCAGGCAAGACCGCCCCTGAGGAAATCACGCCTGAAATGATATCTTCACACCTGGCCACCAGGGATTTCCCGGACCCTGACCTGCTTATACGCACAGGCGGCGACCTGAGGGTATCCAACTTCCTGCTGTGGCAGATCGCCTACAGCGAGATATATGTAACGCCTACTTTCTGGCCCGACTTCGATAAGGATGCATTCGCAGAGGCGATAGCGCAATACCAGACACGCGAACGCAGATACGGCCTCACATCCGACCAGATATCCACCGCCACAGAGACACCTAAAATATAAACACCTGTATTACAAAACATATCACATCATGCGATTGAAAGCCATAACCATCATAGCGGCAATAATATTAACGGCCTTTGCCCCGGCCCGCTCACAGGAAGCGGCAGTGGCTGACACCATCTACAACCCGCCGGTGCTGTTCAACGGTATGCCCCGAACATACGAGCTCGCCGGAATATCAGTCGAAGGGGCGCCCAACTATGAAGACTTTGTAATCATCGGCTATTCCGGCCTCAAGGTGGGTGACCGCATAGAAGTGCCAGGCGCCGACATCACCGCCGCAGCAAAACGCCTAATGCGCCAGGGCCTGTTCTCACAGGCACGCATAAAGGTCGACAAGATCGCCGGGGACAAAGTATGGCTCACATACGACCTGCGCACACAGCCCCGAATCTCCGAAGTACGCTATATAGGCCCGAAGAAAGGCGAACGCGAGGACCTGCAGGAACGCCTGCAACTGATGAAAGGCAACCAGATAACGCAGAACATCGTTAACCGCGCCGAGCAGATAATAAAGAAATACTACTCAAACAAGGGATTCGGCAACGCCGATGTCAAAATAGACCTTATCGAGGACCTGTCGCACGAGAATGAGATGATCGTGGAAATCAACGTTGACCGCCACGACAAGGTAAAGGTGCACAAGATATATATCGACGGCAACGAGGTGCTCAGCGACCACAAGCTGCAGCGCGTGATGAAGAAGACAAACGAGAAAAACAAGCTCATCAACCTGTTCCGCCAGAAAAAGTTCGTGGAATCCGACTACAAGGATGACCTGAACCGCATTCTGGAGAAGTATAACGAGCTTGGCTACCGCGACGCAAAGATAATATCCGATTCGGTAGTGCCGCACAACGACAAGACCGTCGATGTATACATCAACCTTGAAGAAGGCAAGAAATACTACATCAAGGATATCGACTGGGTGGGTAATACGGTGTACCCCACCGACATGCTCTCAGACCTTCTGGGTATGCAGCCCGGCGATGTCTACAACCAGAAGGCCCTAAACAAGCGCCTGCAGGAAGACGAGGACGCCGTGGCCAACCTATACATGGACCGCGGATACCTGTTCTACAATCTTGTACCGGTAGAACGCGACATAACCGGCGACTCCATATCGCTTGAAATGCGCATCACCGAAGGCCCGCAGGCCAGAATCAACAACGTGGTGATAAACGGCAACGACCGCCTTTATGAAAAGGTGATACGCCGCGAACTGCGAGTGAAGCCCGGCGAACTGTTCAGCAAGAACGACCTCATGCGCTCCGCCCGCGAAATAGCGCAGACAGGACACTTCGACCCTGAAAACATGGACATACGCCCTGAACCCAACGAGGAGAACGGCACGGTGGACATCGTGTTCAACCTCGAGTCAAAGGCCAACGACCAGATAGAGTTCTCGATGGGCTGGGGACAGACCGGCATCATCGGAAAGCTCGCGCTGAAGTTCACAAACTTCTCAATAAAGAACCTGTTCCATCCCAGCTCATACCGCGGCATAATCCCGCAGGGCGAAGGGCAGACGTTCACCATATCGGCACAGACCAACGCCCGCTACTACCAGGCATATTCAGTATCGTTCCTCGACCCGTGGTTCGGCGGCAAGCGCCCCAACTCACTGTCGGTATCCGCGTTCTACTCACGCCAGACAGGCGTCAACAGCTCATTCTACAACTCCCGCTGGAGCAATCCATACCTCAGCTACGGTTATGGGTACGGTTACGGCGGACTCGGCAACGACTACTACCAGAATTCCTATCAGAGCGCCTACGACCCAAACAAGGTGCTGCAGATGCTTGGCCTAACCGTGGGATTCGGCAAGCGCCTCAACTGGCCTGACGACTACTTCACATTCACTGCCGAACTCGGATACAACTGGTACTATCTCAAGAACTGGGAATACCTCTACTACATGAACAACGGTACGTCCAACTCGTTTGTACTCGGGCTGACCCTTGCCCGCAACAGCCTCGACAACCCGCTGTACACCCGTTCGGGCAGCTCGTTCTCACTCAGCCTCCACCTTACCCCGCCGGCATCTCTCTTCGGGAAAAAGAACTGGGGACACCTTGCGGACATCGCCAACAACCCCGATGTGAAGACCGCAGAACGTGAGGCCGCCCGCAAGCAGCTCTACCACTGGATAGAATACTGGAAACTGCGCTTCAAGTCCCGTACATATACCCCGCTGGCAAACGCTGACGGCAAGTTCACACCCGTCCTTATGACACGTGCCGACATCGGGCTGCTGGGAAGCTACAACAAACACCTGAAATCACCGTTCGAGACATTCTATGTAGGCGGTGACGGCATGTCGGGCTCATACACCTACGCCACCGAGACCATA